>CAYMGX010000027.1:0-38125 GCA_964390065.1 uncultured Fibrobacter sp.
CCCCCTCTGGTCCTTCGACCACTTCGATGCGTCGTCCGCAAGTGATAGAGGGGGAGTTGGAAATTTTCATGATCACCCCCTCTACGCATGTGGAGAGAGGGGGCCGGGGGGTGAGGCAACTTCTTAATCCTTTGTTTTCTTAAATCCTGCCGGAATCTCGTAAATGCCTTCCGGTGCTGCCTTATCTGATAGTTCGATCAGCTCTTCCGAAGATTTAAATTCATTGCCCATAACTTTGGATACCGATTCTGAAAAAACGGGAAAACCTTTGATTTTCTGGAATTCCTTCATCATCTCGCCGAATCCGGGCATTACTGCCGATGCGAAGTTTTTCATTTTAGCGTATGCATCGTAGTCTACATTTATGTCGGTGCTGTTCCAGCTTACAGTTTCTATGGAGGTCATTGGCATGGTTGATGAAATCTGGTATTTGGTGCAGTTCCATTTACCGATCTGTTTCGTTTCGGTTGTCGGCGTTACTGTTGCTGAAACGCTCATCATCTTGTCCATTCCCGGAAGACCGGCCATTTCATTTTTAACGCTGTTAGCCATTGCCGCAAGAGAATCAAGATTAAGTTCGGAATATTTTTTCTTTTTTTTGTAAATCACCCATAGAACTTTTTTGTCAAGTCGAATGATTGATACGGTATCTTTGTCGGGATTAAAACACATTTTGTCATTACTTGACCACATGATAGATTGCTCATCCTGGGCAGGCATCGTCTTCCCCATCATTTTAAAAGCGTCAGTGTGCTTTTTCTGAACAAGATAATTATCGGCAGAGGCAGCGATTGCAACAGTGAGTGCAATCAGTGATGAGAGTAACAGGGCTTTTTTCATGAAACCTCCTTGAATAAATGATGTGTGTAGTGAGACATTATACTGAAAGGGACTACTCCCCTCTTTACCTTAACAAGACAGATATGGTATTATACTCTAATTTACAATGAATGTAAAGAACTGGTGTCGTTGCAGACGTATCTCTTACAAGACTATCTTCGTTTACGATAAAGTACCTTTTTTACACCATATGAAATTGCATACGCACAACACGCGAACATTATTATTGTTGCACCCGCAGTCAGGTCAAGGAAGTATGCTGCAAGAATGCCCCCGACCGTAAAAACAGATCCGAGCAGGACCGACCAGATCATCATGCGCTTTAAATTATTCGTAAACAGTTCAGCAATGGATGCCGGGATGGTGAAAAGCGCAATGACCAGGATAAGTCCGACAGCTTTGATTAAAAGTACGACGGTTAACGCAACCATGCAGAGAATCATATAGTAAAAAAAACGCACCGGGATTCCCCGTAGTGATGCAAACTCCGGATCGTAGGACATTGCGAGAATCTCTTTATAAAAGAGACAAGACAGGGCGATTACGCTGATGTCAAGAACAGCCATCCATAGAAGACTGCCTCCTGATACTGCCATAATTGATCCGAAAAGATAACTCATCAGGTCGGTGAAATAGCCGGGTGTCAGGTCGATAAGGATAATTCCGGTTGCCATTCCGGCCGCCCATACAACACCAATAATTGTATCCGCACGCTCTTTTTGATTTCGGGAGATAAAACCGATCAGTAACGATGATGCAAGCGAAAAGGGAATCGTCCCTGCCATCGGTGACCATCCAAGAAAGGCTGCAAGGCCTAATCCTCCATATGCAGCGTGCGCTACACCACCGGCGATAAATGATAACCGGTTGACAACAACAAGAGTACCGACAATACCTGATGCAATACTGACCAGAAGTGATGCAATCAGTGCATTGCGGATGAATTCAAATGAAAACAGTTCAATCATGGCAGTCCTTGCAATTGTGATGGCTCTGGAAAACCCTGTGTGGAAGACCGTGTGCGATTATGTCAACAGTACAACCGAAGGTATCAGTAACACTCTGTTCGTCAAGCTTTCCGTCAGGGTGGTAGTGAAGATGCTTATTAACACAGGCGACCGACTTTATATACTTTGACATGATACCGATATTATGTGTCACAAGAACAATCGTTGTTCCGGCGTTGTTAATATCGACCAGGTGCTGATAGATTTCATCTTCTCCGGTTGTATCAACACTTGCCGTGGGTTCATCAAGGAATAATATTGATGGATTGGAAACGAGCGCTCTTGACAGAAGAACCTTCTGACGCTGGCCGCCGGATAGTTCTGCAATTCTTCGTTTCCGGAATGGAAGCAGTCCAAGTTTGTCAAGTATTGCATCAGCCTGTCCGTGCTGCTGTTTTGTAAATGGATACAGGAACCTCGTTGCTGTTGTCAAGCCGGTCATGACAACATCATGAACAATAATCGGAAACTCCTTGTTTACATTAGTTTCCTGTGGAACATAACCGGCGTTGTGACGGGTTCTGAGTGGTGAATCACCAAGGAGAAGAACTTTCCCCTGTACCGGACGTAACATTCCAAGAATAAGGCGAAGCAGCGTTGTCTTGCCTCCGCCGTTAGGGCCGATAATACCAAGGAAATCACCTGCCTGTACAGAAAAGGAAACGTTACGTATCGCAAGATCGGATGTATATCCAAAGTTAACTTTGTCAAGTTCAATTACGGTGTTATTTGTCATGAGCACAGCTGTTTGTTGCTTTTGCTACCTGTAAAAGGTTTTCAGCCCAGTTTTCTGCAAGATCGTTGACTTCAATGGTTGATGCACCGATTTCTCTGGCAATCTGCAATGCAGTCTGCGGTGAGAACTGTGGCTGTATAAAAATGGTTGTAATGTTTTTCTTTTTTGCAAATAGTACCAGATTGACAAGTTCTTTTGGACTTGGCTCTTTTCCGTCAATTTCAACAGGATACTCCGTAAGCCTGAATTCGCGGGCAAAATATGCCCATGCCGGATGAAAAATCATGAAACCATGATCATCAGGACACGCTTCACGGATTCGTCCGATCTCATCCTGAAGTGTCCCGATCTCCTTAAGAAAGTTCCCGTAATTTGACTGGTATGTTTCTTTATGTAACGAGTCGGCTGCTATGAGCGCATTACAAATGGTCCTGGCCTGTTGTTTTACAAGTTCGGGCGAAAGCCATATATGCGGATCAAACCGCTCGTGTTCACCGGATTCACCCTGATCCCCATGCGAATCACTGCGCTCATGATGTTCATGCGTGGAATTGATTTTATCAATACCGGTATCGGTAGGAACGACGATAAGCTGTTTTGATGCACTGGTAAGTCTGTCACGCCACGCGGATTCAAAATCAATACCGATGGTAAAATAGAGCCTGCATTGCGAAAGTCCAACCATCTGTGATGGTTTCGGCTCAAAAGAGTGGGGTGATACACCTGGCGGAACCAGCGTAATGACATCAACAAGGCTGCCTCCAATTTTCTCAACAAAGTATTTCTGGGGCAAAATTGATACTGCTATTTTCAATGCTGTCGTGTTGTTACCGGTTTGAGCCCGTTTGCATCCAGGTATTTGAAAAACTATCATTATTGTCAGAAAGAGTAAAAAAACGCGCATCGTATCACCATCATATTCCGATAAATTGAATCCTTGTCTGTAATCTTTTGTAACAAAATACATTCAGACACTTGAATTATACATGGACATGGCCCCCGAATATGGAGTATTTTTGAGGTGTAATTTTACAGGCAACGTTTGGAAACGGAAAAAATCATGATTACCTTTGATTCAATAAGTAAGCAGTACGGCAGTACTGTAATTCTCGATAACTCATCATTTGCGTTCAATCCTCAGGAACGGACCGGTCTTGTCGGGGTGAATGGGTCCGGGAAAACAACAATTTTACGGATGCTTGGGGGGGCGGAATCGCCTGATAAGGGAACCATTAAAAAAGCATCAGATCTCTCGATCGGTTACCTGCCTCAGGAGGTTGAGGTATTGGATTCGATGACACCGCTTGAAATCGTACTGGAACCGTTTAAGCATCTCCTGAATTTTGAGTCGCATCTTGAACACATTTCAAACAGCCTGCACGAATCGAATGTAAAGGAATCATTGTATAAGATTGACAAACTATATGCTGATATGCAGTTTCATGATGCCTATTCGCTTGAGGCACGGGCAAAGATGATTCTTGGGGGCCTTGGGGTACCTGAGAAGAGCTGGGCGGAACCGGTTCAGTTTCTCAGTGGTGGTTACAGGATGAGAACTGTACTTGGGCGTCTTTTGTTGACATCACCGGACTTTCTGCTTCTTGATGAACCGACAAACCATCTTGATATGGATTCACTTGTATGGCTCGAGAAGTTTCTGGGTCGTCATAGGGGTGGAATGCTTATTGTAAGCCATGACCGTGATTTTTTAAACAGGATTACTACCTATACTGCGGAAATAAGCAATCATATACTGACGCTCTATAAAGGAAACTATGATGCCTATGTTGCTGCACGCGAAGAGGCGGAGGCGGCAGCGCTGAGCCGTACTAAAAATCTGGAGACAAAAATAGCACAGGCGGAGCGGTTTGTCGAACGTTTTAAGGCAAAGGCGACCAAAGCAACTCAGGCCCAATCGCGAATGAAACTTCTTGAGAAGCTCAAAGACGAGCTTCCTGAAACCTTTGAGGCCGAGAAGTCGATTGACTTTACTTTTCCGGAACCGAAACAATCAGGCAGTATTCCGCTCAAGTTTGTAAATTGCACGATGGGTTATAGTGAAAAAATAGTTATCGCTAATCTATCGCTTCTTGTTAATCGTGGTGACAAGATCGCAATTGTCGGTCCGAATGGTGCAGGTAAATCAACCCTTTTAAAGTGTGCGGCATCACTGCTTGGACCGAAATCCGGGAGTATGGAAATCGGACACAATGCGACAGTACGGTATTTCGGGCAGCATCAGCTCGAACAGCTCGATCCCGGGATCACCGTGCTTGAAACGGTGGCGCGTCAGTCGGTAAGTACCGAGAAAACGTTTATCCGCAATATTCTCGGAGCGTTTCTGTTTAGTGGTGACTCTGTTGACAAATATGTAAAGGTACTGTCCGGAGGGGAGAAGGCACGGCTTGTGCTTGCTACGATTTTGTCTAATCCAGGAAACGTACTGCTCCTCGATGAACCCACGAACCATCTTGACATGCGATCAATAGAGATGCTTGGTGATGCAATGAGGGATTTCGGAGGAACGATTGTTTTTGTATCACATGATGAGTATTTCATTTCGAAGGTTGCAAACCGGATTATCGAAGTGCGTCCTGACAGAGTGCGTGATTTTCCCGGTACACTTCATGATTATCGAGATTATATCGAGCGGATGTTCGCTGATGAACCGGAAAGTTCACAAAGTGGAAAACAGGATGTGAAGAATGGTGTTGATACCGTGGCAGTGCAGAAGGAACAGCGCATAAAGGACCGTGAGGCACGAAAAAAACTTGGTCGCACTATCGAGAAGCTTGAACGTGAGATCGCCCTGGCCGAAACGAAAATCGCAAGCCTGACTGAGCAGCTTAACAATCCGGCAAATGCACTCAACCATGTGCTGCTCCATGAGACATCTTCGGCAATCGTTGCAGAAGAGGATGTTTTATTGGAACGTATGTCCGACCTTGAGGCGTGTCAGGCGGAACTTGCCAGGATGGAAATTGAATAAAAATAGAGGCAGGGACAAGGCTTGTCCTTGTCCCATCTAACCGACCAATCATATCTGCAATGATATTGGATAAAATACGAAGAATGTATTATAATAAGTATGAACGTAGTAACAAAGTAACATTTCGGAGTGATATAAATGAGTGAGAAAGATTTAGTGATCGAGATGATTCGTCAGTTACCGGATGATTCAACCGTTGATGATATTTTTGAAGAACTTTTTTTTCGTATGCAGGTTGATAAAGGTATAAAGGAACTGGATGATGGTAATGGGGTAGATCATTCTACGGTAAAACAAAGGCTTTCACGATGGCTGGAAAAATAATCTGGTCACCGCATGCTGTAAATAATCTTGAGGATATCTGTCATTATATAGAACGTGATTCTCGTTATTATGCGTCAATATTCGCACAAAGAATTGTCCAGAAAATTCAAGCATTAGCTGATTTTCCGGAATCCGGAAGGATTGTACCTGAGTATAAGAATGATTCTCTTCGGGAGATCTTTCAGGGAAATTATAGAATTATCTACAGAATTCACCCGTTCAGGATTGAGATTGTAGCAATTATTCATGGCGCACGGTTATTGAAATAGGGTAATGTTGTCGTCGGGTCTGTAGGGACAAGGCATGCCTTGTCCCTACAGACCGATCGCAACAAAAAAATTAAATTAATGGATCAGAAACCCTGAAGGTTTACCATATCTTTGTGTCTTTCGGGATCCTCAGCAGCTTCTTTATCGAAATCCGCACAGGTCTCTTCATATTCCTCATCCTTCATTGTCGGAAACTCTATTGCGTCGGTAAGAATGGAAAAGTATTTCAGATCTTTCTGGTCTTTGGCAAAATCATCAGGGGTTTTTCCAGAGAAACCGGTTCTGGCAATATTAGCTCCTATAAACATTTCCTGTAGAATTCCCTGAAAAACTTCCTGCATAATGTAATACACTTTCCCAGCCTCAACGGTTATTTTAGCACATGCGTTGTTTTCAGATGCACCAATAAGATAGTGAGACCCGGGATTGACTTTTGTAATGAAATAGCATTTACCTTGTGTCTGACCAATAAACGTATTGTCAATGAAATTATCAATTACCACACTGGAATTAAACGCTGAGCTACGATAAATTACAATGGTTGCTTTATTCGGATCTGCTTTTATCTCAGGACCGCTTTCGTTTTTAAGCATATAGAATCCACCACCGCAGGATATTAAAAGGAGCGATAACACAATAATAGCCATGAGACTTCTCAGTTTCATAGAACCTCCATCATAAAGTTGTTGAATTTAATAAATATAACAATTTGCCACTGTGGTAAAATAAAATTATCGCAAGGCGCATAATTAGTGCGTTACGGATCTGTCAAAGTGCGTCAGAAGAATAGTAGTAGTAGGCAATATAAACGTTACATTGCTTACCCGGGGAGATTTTTTTATAAGTAAGTGTGGCAATATATCTTGATCAATAATAACCCCTTGTAGTATATATAGAAGGGCATAAAAAAGCGCAGGTTGCATAAAAACATAACACCGGAATTGCGGTTCGGGACCGTCACGGGGGAAAGGTGCGTCCGGAAGGGGACGTGACATGTGACACGTAACGTGTGACAAGCAGAAATCTATCTCGCGGAGACGCGGAGCCGCAGGAGGAAGAGGAGGAAGAGAAGAAGGTTAAGGCAAAGGTTGAGGTTGAGGAAAAGACCACGACGAAATGGTTGTTGCCCAATTCTTCCCACTTCCCACTTCAAACTCGTCACTCGTTACGCGTCACATGTCACATGTCACATGTCACTTCTTCACCCCCCAGCGCTGAAAGCGCGAAATATACCAGCCCGGGCATCAGGCCCGGGGTAATGGCAAACCCGACAAATATCCAAAGCCCTGAAGGGGCGGAGTATCTTGTAATGAAAAATGTAAATAAAATTATTGTTTTTGAGAGCAAGAAAATCAGGCGGATCTGGCACAATGAAGAATGGTTCTTTTCGGTTGTTGATGTTGTTGCGGCATTAACAAATAGTTTGGATCCTGGTGCGTACTGGAGAAAATTAAAGCAACGATTGCTTATAGAGGGAAGTGAGGTCGTGACATTTTGTCACGGACTGAAACTTGAAGCCAGAGATGGGAAAAAGTACATAACAGATTGCGCAGGTACTAAAGCAATGTTCCGAATAATCCAATCCATTCCATCACCAAAAGCAGAACCATTCAAACAATGGCTGGCACAAGTTGGTTACGAACGTGTACAGGAGATAGAAAATCCGGAACTTGCCCAGGAACGAATGAAAGAGCTTTTTACGCTTAAAGGGTATCCAAAAGACTGGATTGATAAACGACTCCGTGGCATAGCTATACGTCAGAATCTTACAGACGAGTGGAAAACGCGGGGAATTCAAAGCGAAAAGGATTATGCGATCCTCACTGCAGAGATCTCGAAAGCAACATTTGGATTGACACCTTCAGAATATAAAAGCATGAAAGGTTTAACTAAAAAAACACAGAATTTACGTGACCACATGACTGATCTTGAGCTCATTTTCACCATGCTTGGCGAAAGGGTTACTACTGAGATTTCACAGTTAGAAAAACCAGAGACATTTGCAAAAAGTAAAAAAGTTGCTAAACGTGGTGGTAATGTTGCAGGAACTGCGCGGAAACAGACAGAAAAAGAGCTTGGAAGAAGTGTTGTCAGCAGGAAAAATTATTTGACACAAGAAGAACAAAAACACATTAGCAACAGTTCAAATGAAAAGACGTGATTTGTTTGGAAGAGGACGTGATATGTAACGCGTGACAAGCAGAAATCTATCTCGCGGAGCGCGGAGGAAGAGAAGAAGAGAAGAAGGTTAAGGCAAAGGTTGAGGTTGAGGAAAAGACCACGACGAAATGGTTGTTGCCCAATTCTTCCCACTCCCCACTTCAAACTCGTCACTCGTTACGCGTCACATGTCACTTCTTCACCCCCCAGCGCTGAAAGCGCGAATGATACCAGCCCGGGCAGCAGTCTCGGGGTAAATGGCAAACCCAGGAAAAATTCAAAGCCCTGAAAGGGCGGAATACCTTTTTGTAATGTAAAGTGCATGTTTATTAGTTCCTGTTGTGTAAATTCTGAAATAATAAAATGAAAACTGAAAATACACTGATACTATACAAAACACCTGATGGTAAAACAGCTTTAGAAGTAAGGAAGCAAGCTGAAACAGTCTGGCTCAGTTTAAATCAGATATCCGAATTATTTAATAGAGACAAATCAGTAATTTCACGGCATATTAACAACGTTTTTAATGAAAATGAACTTGAAAAGAATTCAGTTATTGCAAATTTTGCAACAACTGCGGCAGATGGTAAAAATATAACTAAGAAGAATTGATCCTGGGTTGGAAGAACGTAATTCGTCCGGCAAAAAGAATTGAAACGAAGTTTCTATGCTCATACGAATCACGTTCTTCCCCCCAGCTGGAACGAATGAAAGACCTTAAAAAATGATAGACGATAATCAGATTGTTCTTTATACTACAGACGATGGTACAGTTGCACTTGATGTACGTGTTCAATCTGAATCGGTTTGGCTCAACTCACATCAAATGGCTCTACTATTTCAGGTTGACAGGTCTGGTGTTGTAAGACATATCCAAAATATATATAAGACAAAAGAGCTTCAAAAAAAAACAACCTGTGCAAAAAATGCACAGGTTGCAGCTGATGGCAAAACGCGTCTGATGGACTTTTATAATCTGGATATGATTATTTCAGTAGGTTATCGTGTAAATTCTAAAAGAGGAACTCAATTCAGAATATGGGCTGGTCAGGTATTAAAGTCGTATTTAATTAATGGCTATGCCCTCAATAATGATCACCTGCGTTTTCATAAAGATAAAATAGTTGCACTTGAAAAGACAGTCCAAATTCTTTCTGATCTTATCACTAACAAACCTCTTTCTGCAGACGAGGCAACAGGTTTACTACGGGTAATTACTGATTATACTTTTGCGCTTGATCTCCTTGATCGTTATGATCATCAAACACTTACGATCGAAGAAACAAGTGGAAAGGGCACGTTTCAGATAGACTATACAGCTGCAAGAAAAGCTGTAGTAGAACTTGGAAAACAAACCGGAAACACCGGCTACTTTGGAAAAGAAAAAGATGAATCACTTAAAGGTTCTCTTGCTGCAATATACCAGACATTTGATGGAGAAGAAGTGACACGTAACACGTAACGTGTGACAAGCAGAAAAGTATCTCGCGGAGCCGCCGCGAGGAGGAAGAGAAGGAAGAGAAGGAGGTTAAGGCAAAGGTTGAGGTTGAGGCCTGGACGAAATGAATGTTGCCCAATTCTTCCCACTCGTCACTTTCCTCTTCAAACTCGTCCCATGTCACTTCTTCTTAGGAAGTTACTTTCCTCGAGTGAATCTGAAAATTTTGTAAAAAAGCTAAAGGAAACCATTGATTAGTTACGTATATTTGATGGAAATTATTGAAATGAGTTGTTACTTGTTTTGATACGGGCCTGCCGGTTAACAAATGCAGGTATAAAAAATAAAGATAATAATTATGATAGTAAAAATGTCATCCAAGGGTATGGTTACAATACCTGAAATCATTAGAAAAAGGCTGGGGATATCTGCTTCGGGTAAAATCGATTTTAAAATTACTAAAAACGGTGTGTATATTGAACCTGTACCAGATTGAATTGATATCACTGAACTTAAAGGCTCTATTCGGTCATCTAAAAGAGCGACGGATTTAGAGATCAATAATGCGAAATCTATTGCATTGTCAAAAAAATGGAAAAAGAGTGACACGTAACGCATGTCAAGTAGAAATGCATCTTGCGGAACCACCGCGAGGAGGAGAAGGCTAAAGCAAAGGTTAAGGTTGAGGAAACGACAAAGGCCATGATGAAATGGATGTCGTCCTATTCTTCCTACTTTACACACTCCGCTTCTCTTACGAATCGACCTATCACACGTCTCGTTTCTTTATCACAAGGTTTTTAAGTATGACAAATACTAATGATACATCAGACTTTGCTGAAAAAATTATGATTGATGCTTATCGTAAAATGAGTCCGCGGCAAAAAATACAGCAGGTTGTTTCATTAACACAAACTGTTCAGAAAATGGCACTCACCCGACTACGGGATCAATACGGACCAATGACAGAACAAGAAGAAAAACTCCGCCTTGCATCACTATGGCTTTCACCGCAAACGATGATACGATTGTTTAATTGGAATCCAGAGGAAAAGGGGTATTAATTAATGCTTTCAGATCCACTATTGGTTGTACAAAAGGCAGTTTCGTGTTTTGATTTACTTGGTATACGATATCTTATAGGTGGTTCATTGGCAAGTTCTCTTTACGGAATACCACGCGCAACACAGGATGTTGACATTGTGGCAGATGTTACAATTGAAAATGTACATGCTTTATTAGAGTTGCTTCAAAAAGAATTTTATGTGGATAGTGATCTCGGGATTGAAGCTTTGCAATCTAAAACGTCGTTTAATATAATTGACAAAGAGTCTATATTTAAAATTGATATTTTCTTAATGTCCCATGATACGTTATCATCAATTGAAATGGATCGACGAAAGCCATACTCCATTGTTGATTCAAATACATTTTTTTTATGTAGCCCTGAAGATATTATTGCTCATAAACTGTATTGGTATAAGCTTGGGGATGAAATTTCTGATCGACAATGGAATGATGCACTAAATGTTTTAAAGATTCAACAGGATAACATTGATTTCGAATATCTTGAAAAAATGTGTAGTGCACGTGGTGTCCTCTCTTTGCTAAAAAAAATGTTAGCTCAATTTAATCAGAAAAGAGAGAAGAAGTGACAAGTGACACATAACGCGTGACCAGCAGAAATGCATCTCGCGGAGCCGCAGAGCGCGGAGGAGGAAGAGAAGAAAGAGAAGAAAGAGAAGAAGGTTAAGGCAGAGGTTGAGGTTGAGGAAAAGACCGGGACGAGATCGATGTTGCCCAAATACAAATCAAATTTCTAAATCCAAAAATTCCTATCTCTGTGTTCTCCGTGTCCTCTGTGGTAAAACGAAAACCGTTGTGTAAACACTACTACTATTTTGTCACCGAAAGAATGTAAATAATAGATCTTGTAGTGATACTGGAAAGATTGGATTTAACCATCCCGTTAATTCGGGACAGGCAAGAACACTGGTATCAAAATTTAACCGTACTTGAAAAATTAAAAAAAATAGAGATAAAATTTCAGAAATGAGTCGCTATAGGTTTCTATACTGACTTGCCTGTTGTTAAGTATAGACATATTAGGATAAGGATAATAATTATGATCGTAAAAATATCATCTAAGGGTACGGTTACAATACCTGAAATCATTAGAAAAAGACTGGGGATCTCTGCTTCGGGTAAAATCGATTTTAAAATCACTAAAAACGGTGTGTATATTGAACCTGTTCCAGATGGAATTGATATCACTGAACTTAAAGGTTCTCTTCGGTCTTCTAAAAGAGCGACGGATTTAGAGATCAATAATGCGAAATCTGCTGCATTATCAAAAAAATGGAAAAAGAAATGATCAGTATTGATACAAATATTCTTGTTCGCTGGATTACTCAGGATGATTCACTACAATGTAATAAGGTTGAACTATTATTTAGCAAGCACAGTAAATCTAAGGAAATATTTATTTCCGATATCGTTTTGATTGAATTGGAATGGGTACTTGCGTCAGTGTATAAGTTTGATCAAAAAAGTATAATTGATGTACTTCGTAGAATAGTTCGTGTTAATCAATTCTGCTTTCAAAACATAACAACACTTTTAAGAGCAATTGAAAAGTACAGTAATGGGATAAAGGACTTCTCTGATTGTCTAATCGGAGAAGTTGGACATGAATTTGAATGTAAAACATACACTTTTGATAAAGCGCTAAAAAAAAACCCTTCATTTATACTTCTGTAGTACATGACGTGAAAAGTGACACGTAACGTGTGACAAGCAGAAATCTATCTCGCGGAGCCGCGGAGCGCGCGGAGGAAGAGAAGGATGAGAAGGATGAGAAGGATGAGAAGAAGGTTAAGGCAGAGGTTGAGGTTGAGGCAAAGACGAAACAGATGTCGCCCAATTTTTCCCACACCCCACTTTCCACTCGTCACTCGTGACCCGTCACATGTCACTTCTTGTTGCAGCCAAAATTGTTATTGTAGATGGTGAGGTTAATTGTAAATGAGAAAAAGTAATATTCCGGATTCACGCATAAAAAATAGTGAAAATGCTAAACAGTCTTTACAATCAGAACGTATAACAATGGGAAAATTGAAGAAAGATGTTTTGTTCCCTCTTGCAGCGTCAAAGCGTACAATGCCAGATGGCTATCTGGTAGATTTACAGGAGATAAAAGAGAAAATCCGGTTAACCCGGCTGCGTACTGTACTTTATGCCAATGCAGATATGATCATGTTATATTGGGATATTGGGTCTGCAATTCTTCTCAAACAAGAAAAACAGGGATGGGGAAGCAGAGTGATTGATCGGTTGTCGTCTGATATTTCAGAGGCATTTCCGGATATGAAAGGCTTTTCTCCACGAAATCTAAAATATATGCGTGCATTTGCGGCTGCATGGCCGGATAAACAAATTGTGCAAGAGACACTTGCACAATTAACCTGGTACCAAAATCTTGCACTACTTGAGAAACTAAAAAATAGAGATATTCGCCTGTGGTATGCACACAAAACCAGAGTGTATGGGTGGAGTCACAATATTTTATCAATGCAGATTGATCTGAAATTATTTGAACGGGAGGGAAAACTTGTCAATAATTTCAAGCAATCGTTACCTCCAACCCAATCGGACATGGCCCATCAGATATTCAAAGATCCATATGTTTTTGACTTTTTAGGTACAGCTGATTTGCGAAGAGAAAAGGAGCTTGAACAGGGGCTGGTTGATCATGTGCAAAAATTCCTGCTCGAACTAGGGGCTGGATTTGCTTTTGTAGGTCGTCAGGTGCATCTTGAATTGGGTAATAGTGATTTCTATCTTGATCTTTTATTCTACCATTTGAAATTGCGTTGTTTTGTGGTGATAGAACTTAAGGCCGGTGACCTGGATCCGGGGCATATCAGCCAGTTAAATATGTACATGAATGTTGTAGATGATGTTCTACGACATGAAAATGACAATCATACAATAGGATTACTTTTAGTAAAAAAGCGCAATAAAATAATCGCAGAGTATTGTTTGAAAGGGTATTCAAAACCAATTGGTATTGCGGAGTGGGAATCACAATTGAAAGAATCACTACCTGAAAATATCAAGTCCAGCTTACCAAGTATTGAGGAAATTGAAAAGGAATTAGCTGGTAAAAAGTAAATGCAGAGATGAGAAGAAGTGACAAGTGACACGTAACGCGTGACAAGCAGAAAACGTTTCACGCGGAGCCGCGGAGCGCGAGGAGGAGAAGGAAGAGAAGAAGGTTAAGGCAAAGGTTGAGGTTGAGGCCAGGACGAAATGAATGTCGCCCAATTCTTCCCTCTCCCCACTTTCCACATGTTACGCGTCACTCGTCACATGTCACTTCTTCAAGGAAAGATAAGCTAAATGAAGAAATAATAAGACGTACAATAGAAGGAGATAAAACTATGAAAACTATCTTCGAACCATGGATTGAACAGGGAAAAGAACAGGGAAAAGTGCTGGGAAAAGAACTGGGAATCGAGCAGGGAATCGAGCAGGGTATCGACATCCGTGATCATGAAATAGTTCTTAGAATGGAAGAAAACGGATTCGATATCGAAACCATTCGCAAAATCACAGGCCTTTCAATCGAAAAGATTAAAGCAATCCTCGCAACAAAGAAGAAGTGACAAGTGACACTTAACGTGTGACAAGCAGAAAAGTATTACGCGGAGCCGCGGAGGAGGAGGAAGAGAAGAAGGTTAAGATTAAGGTTGAGGTTGAGGAAAAGACCAGGACGAAATGAATGTCGCCCAATTCTTCCCACTTCTCACTCGTCACTTGTTACCCGTCACTCGTCACTTCCCCTCTTTTCCCCTTGATATCCCCTAACCCCTTGTAGTATTTATCAAGTACGGCAATAGTGTAATTTAGTATCGTGTTTGTAATAATGATGCAATCGTTCTTGAGCTTTTGCATAACTTACAGTATACTGAATTTCGTAGTGATTTTTTTGTAGTTGAACGGAATATAGAGTGTAAATGGCAGAAAAAGTATTTCTCGTTGCAGGTGCGCAGCCAAATTTTATGAAAATTGCCCCGATAATAAGGGCGATGAAAAAGCATCCCGGACTTACACCGGTTCTTGTTCATACCGGGCAGCATTATGATAAAAACATGTCCGGAACATTTTTTGAATCGCTTGGGATTCCCGATCCTGATGATAACTGAATGTGGTGGTCGGTACGGATTCGCAGAAGATCATTGACCATGCGATGACTGCATTGCAGGGGAAGTGGAAAGAGAGTGTGGTTCCGGAGCTGTGGGATGGGTTGGCGAGTGAGATGATTGCTGAAATGTTAAGTAATAGGGATATGGAAAAAACAGATACGCTCTGATTCTTGTTTGTATAGAGCATTTGCAATTGCATCGGATTCGTCGGTACGGTTTTAATAAGTCACTTTTTGTTAAGTGGTAAGCGTATCGTTCAAAAAGTTTTCTGCTGTAGTCAAACAGACTACACAATGGTAAAAGTGTAACGCTTACATTAAGTGCACAATGTTATAAAGGAAGTAATCGTGATTGCAGTCATACTTGCCGGTGGGTATGGAACCCGTATTAGTGAAGAAACTACGATAAAACCTAAGCCGATGATCGAAATCGGTGGTAAACCAATACTGTGGCATATCATGAAAGTGTATTCATTCTACGGAATAAATGAATTTGTTATCTGCTGTGGTTACAAGGGTTATATGATTAAAGAGTATTTTGCAAACTACTTTTTACATATGTCTGATGTAACATTTGATATGACAAAAAACAAAATGCTTGTTCATGAACAGCATGTCGAACCCTGGAAAGTTACCCTGGTGGATACAGGTGAGAATACATTGACCGGCGGGCGATTGAAACGCGTTGCGGGATATCTGGAGAAAAAAGATTCTTTCTGTTTTACCTATGGCGATGGATTATCTGATATCGATATTGGAGCAGAGATTGCTTTTCATAATCAACATGGCAAACTTGCGACTGTTGCGGCAGTTCAACCACCAGGAAGATATGGTGCGTTACAATTAGACGGCCCATGTGTAAAAGGCTTTTCAGAAAAGCCGCAGGGTGATGGCGGGCAGATAAACGGTGGCTTTTTTATACTCTCACCCCGCTGTCTTGATTTAATTGAAAATGACCAGTCCAGTTGGGAGAGTAAACCGCTCGAGAAGCTTGCAGCTGATGGACAATTAATGGCTTTTCAACACAGAGGCTTTTGGCAACCGATGGATACTTTACGAGACAAGACTCACCTTGAGGAACTCTGGCAATCTGGAGTTGCTCCATGGAAGGTTTGGCAATGAACTGTTCTTTCTGGCAGGGTAAACGTGTTTTTTTGACTGGCCATACTGGATTTAAGGGCGGTTGGCTTTCGTTGTGGCTTCAAGCAATGGGCGCAGAGGTCCATGGCTTTGCACTTAAGCCACCAACAACCCCCAGTTTTTTTGATGTTTGTGATCTTAAAGACGATTTTGTTTCAAGTACACTATCAGATATTCGTGATGTACGTGCATTAGAAGCTGCAATGAGTACTGCAAAACCGGAAATTGTGTTTCATCTGGCTGCCCAGCCACTTGTGCAAGCTTCGTATGAAAATCCACTTGAGACTTTTGAAGTAAATGTAATGGGTACTGCTAATGTATTAGATGTTGCCCGGCGTTTACAAGGGATTAAGGCTGTAGTTATTGTTACAACTGATAAATGTTATGAAAATAAAGAGTGGGAGTGGCCCTACCGCGAGAACGACCCGCTTGGTGGACATGATCCCTATTCGAGTAGTAAAGCGTGTGCAGAACTTGTGACGCAATCTTTCCGCAGGTCTTTCCCGAAACCGGAAACTGCAATAGCAACAGTGCGTGCGGGAAATGTTATTGGTGGTGGCGATTGGGCGCCAAACAGGCTTATTCCTGATTTTTTACGATCGCTTGACATTGGTCAAACACTGGTCGTGCGCAACCCATTATCAACACGACCATGGCAGCATGTCCTGGAACCGTTATCGGGCTACTTGCTATTGGCTGAAAAATTGTATCAACAGGGGTTTAGATTTGCCGATGCCTGGAATTTCGGACCAGACTTTTCAGATGCTTGCTCAGTTGAATGGATTGTAAATAGACTTTGTGCTTCGGTGCCTAAGGCTTCCTGGAAAAAAGATAGCGTTCAGCAACCTCATGAAGCATCACTACTGAGACTTGATAATACAAAGGCAAAGATCAACCTGGGTTGGACTCCACGATGGAATATTGTAGATGCTCTCGATGCAACGCTACTTTGGCACAAAGCCTGGAAAGCCGGTGAAAATATGCGAAATATAAGCCTTTCGCAAATTAAGACCTATACAAATAAAATTGAAGAGGTTAGCAGTGTCCCGGTTTAAAATAAGTTCAACCTCAATTGATAATCTTCAGATAATTGAACGCCAGCCAATCGGAGATTCAAGAGGCTATTTTGAACGGGTCTTTTGTGAAACAGATTTACAGGACTTATTAAATGGTCGTCGTATACAACAGATAAATCAATCATTTACAGTGAGTGCAGGGACTGTGCGTGGATTACACTTCCAATTGGCACCTCATGCGGAGATGAAGATCGTAAGCTGCTTACGTGGTGAAGTCTGGGATGTTGCAGTTGATTTGCGCGCGGGTTCAAAAACATTTCTGAAATGGCATGCTGAAATTTTAAACGAGAATAATCATCGGGCGCTGCTGATACCCGAAGGTTTTGCCCATGGCTTCCAGACGATAACAGATAATTGTACGTTGCTTTATTTACATACTGCAGCCTATTGTCAAACTGCGGAAAGCGGCCTTCATACACAGGATCCGCACATTGGAATTTCGTGGCCGTTACCAATTACAGAGATCTCCAGGCGTGATGCATCACATCCGCTGATAAACGATAATTTCAAAGGATTATCACTGTGAAATGTCGCCATTGTCAAAATGAACTGACACTGCCGTTTTTAGATCTGGGTAGTTCTCCACCGTCAAATGCATACTTAACTCAGGCTGCTTTACAATGCCCTGAAAAGTGGTTTCCATTACGGGTCCTGGTTTGTGAGAGCTGCTGGCTGGTGCAGACTGAGGATTTTACACAGGCTGACGAGCTGTTTTCGACTGATTATGCTTATTTCAGTGCTACATCAAGTTCCTGGCTTGCCCATGCTGAAAGCTATGTAACACAATTAACCAGACGTTTTACACTTGATAATCGAAGTCATGTTGTTGAAGTGGCCGCAAATGATGGCTACTTACTGCAATATGTGAAGGGTAGAGGTATTCCTTGCACTGGTATAGAACCAACCGCAAGTACTGCAGCAGCAGCACGTGCAAAAGGTATCGAAATTATTGAATCGTTTTTTGGAAAATCCCTGGCTGATGAGCTATCGAAACTGGGCAAAACAGCTGATCTGATGGTTGCTAATAATGTACTCGCTCATGTTCCGGATATCAATGATTTCGTGTCTGGTTTTACACGTCTGCTAAAAGCTCAGGGTGTGGTAACTTTTGAGTTTCCACATCTTTTGAATCTGATTAAGTTATGTCAGTTTGATACTATTTATCATGAACACTATTCATACCTTTCCTTGACTGCCGTTGTAAAAATTCTGCATTCAAATGGATTGAAAGTCTTTGATGTTGAAGAGCTGCCGACCCATGGTGGAAGTCTGAGAGTGTACGCGCATCGTATGGATGTTCCCGGGGATGAATTCGATTATTCGATGTATTATCGTGTAAACGAAATCCTGAAAAAGGAATCGGACGCAGGAGTTACTACTGCCGCATTTTATCGTGGGTTTCAGTCAAGAACAGAATTCGTTAAGAATAATTTCCTTGAATTCCTGCTTGATGCCAAAAAACAAGGCAAAAAGGTTGCTGCATATGGGGCTGCAGCCAAAGGAAATACCTTATTAAACTTTGCCGGAATACGACCGGATCTCATCTCGTTTGTGGTTGACAGGAGTGTCTCAAAGCAGGGGAAGTTTATGCCTGGCAGTCGTATTCCTATTGTTAAAGAAACTATCCTTTCTGAAACGCAACCTGACTATGTTGTAATATTCCCATGGAATATAAAGGATGAAATTACAACGCAGTTAGAGTATGTTCGTGCATGGGGTGGTAATTTTGTGACCGCTATACCAACTTTGGAGGTGATATGACTCAATCAAAATCACGAATCCTATATACAAAACCTTCTATTACCGAGCGCGAAATTGAATTAGCAACAGATGCTGCACGCAACGGATGGGGAAGTAAATGTTATGAATATATAGAACGCTTTGAGTCTCAATTTAAAACTTTTATTGGAACTCGTTCTGCCATCGCCACATCAAGTTGTACCGGTGCTTTACATATGGGACTTGCTGCGTTGGGTGTCGGACCTGGTGATGAGGTTATACTAGCAGATACCAATTGGATTGCTTCAGCTGCTCCAATTACATATTTGGGTGCAAAACCTGTATTTGTTGATATTCTCCCCGATTCTTGGTGTATTGATCCGGCTTTAGCTGAAGCAGCTATTACGCCGCGCACAAAAGCAATCATTGCAGTGCACCTGTATGGCAATTTATGCGACATGGATAGACTACTATCTATTAGTGTCAAATATGGTATTCCAATAATTGAAGATGCTGCTGAAGCGATTGGTTCCAGGTACAATGGTAAACATGCGGGTAGCATGGGCCTTTTTGGTACCTTTTCGTTCCATGGAACTAAGACAATAACCACTGGTGAGGGCGGCATGTTTGTTACCAATGATGAAGAATTTTATGAACGAGTATTAACCTTATCAAATCATGGTAGGATGCGTGGGCAGAAAAAACAATTCTGGCCTGAAATGGTAGGGTTTAAATACAAAATGTCAAATATCCAGGCGGCCATTGGTTGTGGACAACTCGAACGGATTGATGAACTGGTTGCGAAAAAACGGCAAATATTCTTATATTACCAAGCGGCATTTTCTAACTTTTCAGAGGTTATACTTAATCCTGAACCGGATGGAACCATAAATGGTTTTTGGATGCCAACAACGGTTTTTAGCAAAAAATCAGGAATTACGAGAGATGCGTTACAAATGAAATTTTTAGAGGAGAATATTGATGCCAGAGTATTCTTTTGGCCTTTAAGTTCCCTGCCTACATTTAAGCCGCTAATAAAAAATACAAATGCTTATGATATACCTGATAGAGCGATAAATTTACCCAGCTATCATGATTTGACAACAGATGAGTTAAGAAGAGTCTCTGAAGTAATCCTGAATATGGTGAGGTAATGGAAAAAATAAATAGAATTATTATTTTAGCAGATCAGGATGTAGGAAAATCCATAGTTGAATTTTTAATAAGGGAATACCACTCTGATATCGCTTTGATCGTTGTGTGCGATGAAAATGAAATTAGTGAACTGGCGATACAAGCTAATATACCTGTTTTAAAATGGACAACTTCAGATGATCTGTGCGAGTTTTTGAAGAAACAGTTTGTTTCTGAAAAGATTATGTTTGGTATTTTGGCATGGTGGCCCTTTATTATTAAAGAAAGTTTAATAGCATTCCCTACCTATGGTTTCATCAATACACACCCCAGTATGTTACCTTATAATCGGGGAAAACATTATAATTTTTGGGCAATTGTTGAAGAAGCACCCTTTGGTGTTAGTTTGCACCAAGTCACACCGGGAATAGACAATGGAGATATTGTTGCACAGTTGCCAATAGTCTATGATTGGTTGGATACAGGTGAAACCTTATATTTAAAGGCGAAAGAGGCAATGGTTAGCCTTTTTATTTCGAACTATCACAATTTAAGAGAAAATAGAATTAATCGAATACCTCAACCTAAAGGAATAGGCTCATTTCATCTGGGTTCAGAGCTTGATAGTGCGTCTTGTATTCAACTTGACAAGCAATACTCTGGCCGGCAATTGTTAAATTTATTAAGAGCGCGTACGTTTTATGGAAAGCCTGCGTGCTGGTTTGTGGATAACAATAATGAAACATATGAAGTGCGGATCTCAATTGAAAAAAAACAACAATAATCTTCGAAATTATTTACGAAAATGTAATTATACAAATTGAATGTGCTCTATAAAAGGCACAACGCTTTTGCTGATAAAAATAATTTTAATTACTTGGAGGCATTTTCCAATGCAACAGTTTGAACAGGAAGTAAAAGACCGGATCTCTTCGAACGAACAAAATATTGAACTTCGTAAGAGCGCTAAACTGTTTATGCAACAGTCAAATAAGGATAAATATTCATATAACTTTTCCTGGCTTGGTCGTCCAATTATTCAGTACCCTCAGGACATTATTGCGATGCAGGAAATTATTTGGAATGTTAAACCTGATTTAATTATAGAAACGGGTATTGCACATGGTGGTTCCTTAATTTTCAGTGCCTCGATGTTAGCTCTTTTGGAGATATCTGGGTTTATAAAAAAAGGACAGGTGCTTGGTATTGATATTGACATAAGAGAACACAACAAAGTGGAAATTGAGAAACATCCATTACAAAACAAAATAAAAATGGTTCAGGGTTCTTCAATTGATCAATCAATTGTCAAACAAGTTCATGATTTTGCAAAAAACTATTCTAAAATCTTGGTAGTATTCGATTCTAACCATACCCATGAACATGTACTTAAAGAATTGAATTCATATGCATCGCTTACTTCATTGGGTAGTTATTGTGTAGTGTTTGATACTATTATTGAAGATCTTCCAGCAGAGATGTTTCCCGATCGACCCTGGGGTATTGGGAACAATCCTAAAACTGCGGTCTGGGAATTTTTAAAAACACATCCTGAGTTTGAAATTGACAAAAGTATTCCAAATAAATTGCAGGTAACGGTTGCTCCGGATGGCTTTCTGAAGCGGATCAGGTAGTGGTTTACGAGAAGGAAATAATGTTTTGTGAGTGTTCTTAAAAAAATATAGTAGCAAACAAAGCATTGCGATGGAAAATTTTTAAAATTATTTTAAAAACATTTGATAGTAATAGTAAATTGAATTGGACAATGCTTCACCTATCATTGTATTTATAAAAATGGAAATTAGATATCAATTAGATAATGTTTATTTGTCTATTGATAAATAGGAAGTTTTGATATGGAAAACATTCGAGTTACCATAGGTATGCCTGTTTATAATGGTGAGCATACAATTCGGAATGCTATTGAATCTGTACTGAGCCAAACATATAGCAATTTCGTTTTTATAATTTCAGATAATGCTTCTACTGATGCTACTTCGGAAATATGTCGTTACTATGCAGGACGTGATAAAAGAGTTATGTATGTTAGACAGCAGGAAAACATTGGGGCGGAAGCAAATTTCTTGTATGTATTGAGTTGGTCTAAAACAGAATATTTCTTTTGGGCAACAGCGGATGATATTCGTTCAAATGATTTTTTAGAATTGAATATCAACTTTTTAGATAATAATCCTGAATATGTTTGTTCAACTTGCCGAAGTAAATTTGAAAATGGTGAATATAATCCAATCAGAATGGGAGATGAAACCAGGGATGAGGATCAGTCTGAAGATCGGATCATTAATTTTTTTAAAACCTGGCATGCGAATTCGCGGTTTTGCTCTCTTTTTAGAAGAAGGTTATTAGTACAAGCATATTGCCAATCGAAAATTGATTATTTCGGAGGAGATTGGAGTGTAATTTTAAGATTACTGGAAATTGGGAAGACCAATAGAATAGACTCTGGTTATGTTGTGCTTGGTAAAAAAGGTATAAGTAATAGTGTGCATATCTTTGCACGATATAGAACGTCATATATTCATTGGTTTATACCTTTTTGGAATTTATCTGTTTTTCTTTTTAAATTAGCAGGAAAATTTTCTTTTAGAGGAAAATTAAAGCTCGTAAAGATTGTCCTATTGTTAAATTTGAGAGCTGCAAGAGCTCAATTAAGATGTGAATTAAGAAGAAAAGGTATTTTTTAGATGATAATGTGCAAATCCGTTGCTAATATAGAAGGAAATAATGTTTTGTGAGTGTGCTTAAAAAAAACATAGTAGCTAATCTCGGTGGAAACATTTGGACCGGGCTGATGGGCCTGGTTTTTGTTCCTTTATATATTCATTTTATTGGCATTGAGGCATATGGACTGATAGGAGTATTTGCAGCTTTGCTGGGGCTCTTTTCATTACTTGATATAGGATTGAGTAGTACTTTGAATCGGGAAATGGCTCGCTTAGCCGTCCTGGATAATAAAGCACAAGATATGCGCGATTTAGTTAGAACTCTGGAAATCCCTTATTGGTTAATCGGTTTGTTAATAGCAGTGGTCTTGGTCTTGGCCTCACCTTTGATCGCTCATCATTGGGTAAAGGTGAATAACTTATCACCTGTTAGTGTACGGACGGCGCTTATGCTAATGGGGTTATGTGTCGCGTTTCAATGGCCTATTAGCTTCTACTCCGGAGGCTTAATGGGTCTCCAACGGCAGGTACTGCTGAACGCAATCAATGTAGGGGTTGCTACTTTTCGAGGAATCGGGGTATTACTAATCCTGTGGCTTATTTCACCCACCATTGAGGCATTTTTTTTATGGCAGCTCGTAGTCAGCGCAATCAATGTAGGATTAATTGTTTTTTTTCTCTGGAACAGCCTGCCAGGTACTTCAAAGAAGGCTTGTTTCCGACGCGAACTGTTTATTGATATCTGGCGTTTTGCTGTAGGTATGACAGCCATCACGGTAACAGTAACTCTGCTTATGCAACTTGACAAGGTTATATTAAGCCGTATGCTTAGTCTTGAAATGTTTGGATATTATACGCTTGCAAATGTAGTTGCAATGACCCTTAACAGATTTATCGGGCCGGTTTATTCTGCCATTTATCCCAAATTTACAAGTCTCATGCAATTAGGAGTTGAAAAAGAAATCGTCAATTTATATCATAAGAGTGCACAATTTGCATCCGTTATAATTCTCCCGGCTGCACTTGTGGTTGCGCTTTTCTCAAGGGAAATATTATTGTTGTGGACTCAAAGTTCTGTTACGGCCGACAATACGCATTTACTCGTAAGCATTCTTGTCATGGGCACAGCCTTTAACTGCCTCATGAACATTCCTTATGCATTGCAACTGGCCCACGGGTGGACACGACTTGCTCTATTTGTAAATATCATTTCTGTTATTATACTTGTTCCACTAATGATTGTATCAACAAAATTGTTCGGTGCAGTAGGTGCAGCATTTGTTTGGCTCATTGTCAACACCGGGTATATTTTTATAAGTATACCCATAATGCATCGACGATTATTGGTTGCTGAAAAATGGAAATGGTATTTTATTGATATCGGGTTACCATTTGGGGTGGCCTTATTGGTTGCGGGAGTGTTTCGCCTTATTCTACCAATGCCAGTTAATACTATTGCATCAGGAGCCTGCATTGCCATGGTATCGGTTTTTACAGTAGGTGCTACTGCTGCAACTACTCCTGTTACCCGTGATTACTTACAAAGAAAAATATTGAAAGGGATATTACAAAATGCAGCCAAATCCTAAGTTCCAGATAATATTTTTTAAATAGACGCATGTTTTTAGAATCTGTAAAAGAGGTTTAGGACTTTGAAGATAACAGTCGCAATTCCCTCGATTACTGGAAGAGAGAAATACCGTGCATCTTGCATCAGGACTTGTATTATACAATATTTATGAAGCGTCAGTAGCGATGGAAGAAGTTGTGATTGACAACAAGAGGATTGTGCAGGGCTAAATTAGTGTCTGATGTATTATAATGTTCCTTTCCAGGTCAGTGCTGTTATTCTCATAACATGGAAATAAATAATAAAGCTGACAATTATACTTAAAAACAATGTTTATAAGTTATCGTTATCAAATAGAGTTTTCATAAAATTAAAAAGCAATTAGAATTGTATTAAGGTAAGTCACCGATGTACGTATAAGATCCAGTACAAAAATCAGTTTAAGTGGAATACCAATTTTTAATACAAGAAAAATATAATAAAACGATTTAATATTTTGAGTAGTTACCAAATGAAAATATTATATGAATCTCAAATATTTACAGCGCAGCCATTTGGTGGTATTTCAAATTATTTTGTTTTATTAATGGAAGGAATTATAAAGTCTGGAAATGAGATTTTGTTGCCTATCCAGGAAACAAATAATAAGCATCTGCTTGGCAAACCGTTTTTAACAGACTACTTAAAATCAAGGAAGTGCTTTTATAAAGATACCCTGAATTCATTAATAATTAATAGCCAATTTAAATATAGGTATCAATTACTAAACTTGCTGGAATTCTTTAAATTGTTAAAAACAAATGAAAGATTGAGTAAACAATATTTAAAAAATGATACATTTGATATCGTACACCCAACATATTACAACCCGTATTTTTTAAAATATATCGAAAATAAGCGCACACCTTTTGTTGTAACAATATATGATATGATACATGAGCTGTTTCCCCAATATTATTCAAATGATCGTGAAACTATAAAGTTTAAACAAAAATTAGCAGAAAAAGCAATCAGAATAATTGCCATTTCCGAAAATACTAAAAAAGATGTCATTCGCTTTCTGGGTATAGATGAAAAAAAAATAGATGTAGTATACCTTTCAACAGATTTTGAAAGTATTAATTTTGAATGTTGTACTACAAAACTACCCGATAAATACTTGTTGTTTACAGGTGATAGGATTGGATACAAGAATTTTGATCGATTTATAAAAGCCTGTGCTCCTATACTTAGAGAGAAAAGTATATACCTTATTTGTACAGGTAAAAAGTTTTCTTCCGATGAATTAACCGTGTTTTCGTCGTTAAATATTAAAGATAAGGTAGTACATTTTTTTGCAGATCCAATTTTGTTAAAGAAGCTATATTCAAATGCTTTATTATTCGTATTTCCATCAATGTATGAAGGTTTCGGGATACCAGTATTAGAGGCATTTGCAAGCGGGTGCCCAATTGCAATGAGCAATGTATCAAGCTTGCCTGAAATTGGAGGTGATGCAGTCATTTACTTTAATCCATTGTCAGAAGAAGAAATATATTCAACAATAAATTCTATAGCGTTTAACAATGATCTGAAAAAATCCCTGATAGAATCAGGATATAAAAAACTGAAAGAATATACAATAGATAAAATGGTAAATGGTACATTGAATGTTTACAAAAAAGCAATTTCTGAATGTAAACAAAAATAATTGCTTTGCAAGAGTAACCACTCGACCAACACACGACTTTTTTCAGATCCGGTAAAACAGCGTATCGGTGCTGATCCATTGAATGGACATCTGGTTACTTATTTTAGTTGCTATTCAATTATGAACAATTGTTATAAAATGCGGGATTTGAAGAATATTTAACTATTCATTTACATAAAAATATCACTATAGCTATTGAATCAATGATAAATAGAGCAAGGCTTTGAATGGTGTGCGTGCAAAAAAACATTATTAGTAAAAGTTAAAGTATCTGCTATTTACAAGGTAAGTTACATTGAGAGGTTGATTTTAAAATGAATGTCTTGTTTGATCCTCAGATTTTTTCTACACAAAAATATGGCGGTATTTCAAACTACTTTGTTCAAATCATTACCGGGGTAATGCTGCACGGACACGATGTCTGTTTGCCGCTTTGGTTTACAGAAAATGAATATATTCATGAAAATATAATCTTGAAAAATGAATTAATTAGCAAGAACTATTTCAAAAAGCCAAATGGAAAACCATTGTTTAATACTTTCAGAGGTAAAAGGGCTATTACCAGGGCACTTGCTAAGGTTGGACTAACGAATTACAACGAAAAGAATTGTATTAATTATCTAAAAGATGGAGAGTTTGATCTTCTGCATCCAACATACTATGACCCATATTTTTATCAATATCTCGCAGGAAAACCATTTGTTCTGACAATTTATGATATGACCCATGAGTTGTATCCTGACAATTTTGTTAATCCTAAAACGTCTATAAATAAAAAGTATCTTGCACAAAAAGCATCAAAAATAATTGCAATTTCTGAATCAACAAAAAGAGATGCTGTTAAGATATTAGGTATTGAACCAGAAAAGGTAAAAGTTATACATCTTGCCTCATCGTTTAATGCATCTGCAAGGATAAAAGATATTTCTCTTCCCGAAAAATACATACTATTTACTGGACAAAGAGGTGGTTTTAAAAACTTTAATAGATTTATCTACGCCTGTGCACCGATAATTAAAAATACTGATATATCGATTGTTTGTACATATGTAAAATTTACAGATGAAGAGCTGCGGCTTTTTGACAGACTGCAAATAAAGGAAAGGATGATTCATTACCCTGCAAATAATGAGATACTCCAGATACTCTATTCAAATGCTTTGTTTTTTATTTTCCCATCGTTGAATGAAGGGTTCGGTTTGCCTGTACTGGAAGCATTTTCATGTGGATGCCCTGTTGTCTTAAGTGATAGAAGTAGTTTTCCGGAAGTTGCTGGAACTGCAGGAATATATTTTGATCCAACCAATGAAGATAGTATAAGGGCAGTAATAACCCAGGTTTTACAGGATAAAGAATTAAGGAAGAATATGGTACAGGCCGGGTATGCGCAACAGAAGTTGTTTACATGGAAAAAGACAATTCAGGATACAATAAAACTATACAATACAGTAATTAATAACAATGTTACGCCTGTTAAATAGAAATTAATATGGGCTTTTATAAAGAGTTAAAAAAGCCAGTAACTGTTTTCACGATATGCTTGTTGGCTCCTGCTTTTGGTGGTATTATACGAAAAGCATTACCTGGTCAACCTGTGATGATTGATGCTCTTCCGGCGTTGCTGCTCTTTGCTGTTGGTACGCATGCATTGTTTTCAAAAAGAAAAATCAATGGAAAGATTATCGGTCCACTTGCAGGATGGGCATTATTTCAATGTGTGTTCGCATTTTTATCTATTCAAGAAGAAATATTAGTTGGAATATCTGCTTTTATTACCAGAATTTGCCCAATGTTTATGGCAATAATTGCATACAAATATATTCGTAATGAAAGTGATTTACAGAATGCAGTAATTGTTTCTGCTGTTCTTATTATGATAATGCTTCCCTTTGGTGTGTATGCATCAATATTTGGCAATAGTGGTTTACCCAGAATCTTTGCTCCGTTGGATATTATTACCAGTATTAACAGGGATGAGCGAGTAGGTATCAGCTCGTTTGCAGGTGTATTTTCTTCACAATGGCTGTTGTCAATCAGTTGTCTGGGTATCCTGTATCTGTTTTTGACACAGTTTTTTATCGGAAAAAAATCAATAAAACAATTTGTGTGGTTGGGAATTGTTTCTGCATCATCATTGGCAATAATCTATTTCAGTACACGTCGGGGTGCCTTTCTTGCTGGGCTTGTTGGTATTGGATTTGTTTTGTTTAAAACATGTTTTCCCTTAAAGCAAAAAACGTCAAAAAAAGTAAGATTTTATATATTTGCCGGAACTGTTGCAACTGTGGCAATAATGTTTTTTTTGGCAAAAAGTATAGATAAATATACCCCTAAGGAAGATACAAACAGAAAACAGTATTCAAGAAGTGAATGGGTTTTTTCTGAAAAAGAAATTTCTGTATCAGACAGGTTAAAACGATTTTTTATTCCTATTACCCTTCAATGGATTGAATTTACCCCAATGGGAAATTACCTCGGATATGGTGGGCCAGAAATTCGAGCATTCAAGATATTAGGATATCGTGAATTCTTAGGATATGTTGAGGTCGGATCCGCTCAATTGGTTGCAGAAATGGGAATCGCCGGGGTGCTGATTATGCCGATACTGATAATAATCACAATAATCCGTATTTCCCGATTGGCAAAAAGAAGCAGATACAAAAATGCCATCTATGTGCAGATGCTTTTTATGGCTATTGTATTTACACTGTATTATACTAAGGAATCTTTGATGTTAGTAAATGTATCAGTAGGTAATTTTTACTTCTGGGCAATACCAGGAATTTGTGCTGCTATGTTAAAAATGGAAAAAGATTCCTTAAAAGTAAAAGCAGCTGCAACCAGACAATTAATATGAAAAAACATTAGTATAATGAATACAAACAAAATCGGTATAGCAATAACATCTCATAATAATATTAGTCAATTGAAACATTGTTTGGATGCATTGTCGTTAATAAAGAATATTTCCATACATGTCGAAATAATTGATGATGGCAGTACTGATGGCACCTATGAAATCGTAATAAACAACTATCCGGCATTTCACATAAGTAAAGGAACCGGGCAGTTGTGGTGGACTGGCGGTACAAATGCTGCTTTGAAAAAGTGCATTGAAAATGGCTGTGCATATATATTATTAGTAAATGCCGATGTAATTGTAACAGAAAACGCATTACGTCAATTGTATGATACTGCAGAAAAAACATATCCATCGGTTGTTGCTTCTGTTGCTGTACGTGCAGATGATCCTGAGAAAATATGGTGGGCTGGCAGTACCTGGGAAAAACTAATCAGGGGATTACCAATCTGGACAAGTAGATACCTTTATAAAAATGGTACATCAATAAACAATCTGCCAGATACGTTCTATGAGACATCAGAGGCTCACGGCAGAGGAGTATTGTTCCCAAGAGAAGTATTTGAAAAAGTAGGATTATTTGACGAAAAGAATTTTCCGCATTATGGTGCCGACGCAGATTTTTCATTCAGGGTACGTGAACAGTGGTATAAAATATTTGTAGAACCACATGCAATAGTACTGCTTGATATTTTTAATACCGGACTCCAAAATATTCAGCATAATAAAGAGAGTGCATTGCAGGAGTATTTGAATTATTTACTAAAAAGAAAGAACGGTGAAGCATTACGGGTCTGGTGGCATTTGACAAAAAAGCATCTAAGATTTCCTGATTGGATGTGTACATATCTGTTCATTTTATTGCTCAACAGTGCTAAGTTCTGGCGTCGAAAGATAGTTAACAAATAGATTCAAACGATGAGTGTTACTGTAATAACAGGAATGATAATAAAAGCAAATGCATAAAAATATACAAAACAAGAAAGTTCTCATTAACGCGGCAAGCATTCGTACGGGCGGGAGTGAAACTTTTTTACGAAATATACTCCCCCTTATTGCAGAACGTCTTCCGGAAATAACGTTCTATGCTCTGATTCGCGAAAGCCGAATATGCCAGCATACATTTAATGCGGAGAATGTAACTGTTATTGCTGTACCTGATGCATCTCTTGGATCATCCCTTAAAAAATTACTGTTTGAACATGTAACAATTATCAGGTATCACCTGAAATTAAAAACCGGAATTCACTGGCAGATGGATGAACTCCTTTCTCCTTTTTTATCTCTTTTCCGGATCAGGACTATGGCGGTATTTCATTCAACACCAATGGTATTTTTAAAGCATCTAACCAATGATGGATTTGTTAATGATACCTATATGGCTATAATGCGAAGGCTGACCGCCATGCTTGCTACAGTTCCGGTATGTGTATCAAATCATGCACGGGCGGAATTAAACGGACTGTATCCCTGTATCAGGAACCGCATTCAGGTAATATATCATGGTGTAAATCATGATCTGTATTCGCCGGGGAATCCCGATACTGAATTGTTACATAAATATGGTCTTGATAAAAAATATATATTGTCAATATCAAACCGTTTTGTCTGGAAAAACTATTATCGATTGGTGCAATCGTTCCAGATGATACGTGATGAAAAGAACCTGACTGATATTGACCTCGTACTTATTGGTGAAGAAAAAAACGCATCTGAAGAACAGCGGATCAGAGAGTCTGTTGACAAGTACAGTCTGGCGGGATCAGTTAAAATAATACCGTTTATCGATCAGTCGCTGCTGCATCATTTTTATAAGGGCGCATGGGTCTATGTATTTTCGTCAATGGAAGAAACCTTTGGTTTGACTATCCTGGAAGCATTGGCTTGTGGTATCCCTGTTGCATGTGCAAACTGGGGAGTAATTCCTGAAGTGGCAGGAACTGCAGCAGCATATTTTGATCCACTTGACACTGGTGATATGCGTGATGTAATCGCAGATTTATGCATTAGCGAAAAGAAACGGAAAAAGCTGATTGACACAGGATTGCAGCAAAGCAGCCGGTTCAACTGGGAAAGTACTGCGAATGGCTATACAAAAATAGTCAGAAAATTGATTTCAGAAAAAAAGGCCAATACATGAAACATGCAACGTTCAGGTTAACCGAAAAAGAAAAATTTGCCTGCAAAATAATTAAGCGGTCAATGGACGATTTCCCATTAACAGAAGAATTTTATGATTTCGCAGTGACAAATCAGATTGCAGCGATGGCAGGACATTGTATTGAATGTAAAAAGAAGAGTATGGTTTCCACAATTGAGCAAAAGTTTATTGATGAGCATAAAAGAGTAAAGACATACCTTGATAATTATCTGGCAGAACTTGACAATGTTGCAGCGTTGTTATCAAAGAATGATATACAGATTGTTGCGCTGAAAAATGCCGGTATTGCCCGGGGAATATTCGATTGTACCGGATGCTGTCCGATGGGTGACCTTGATCTGCTTGTTAGAAAAACAAATTTTTTAAAAGCACATGAACTGTTGCTTCAGTATGGATACAATTTTAAATATAGGAGTTATCTTGAAAAAGAAAGCATTCAGAATGCAATTAAAAGCGGTGGCGCAGAATACTGGAAAGATTTGCCAACGGGAGAAAAACTCTGGCTTGAATTGCAGTTCCGACCTGTCGCAGGCCGTTGGATCAGCGAGGAGCAGGAACCGGATACCGATACGTTGATCGCGCGATCAGTTCAGGTTCCCGGTTCAATGGTCCGGCTGCTTGCACCGGAAGATAACCTTCTGCAGGTGTCTTTACATACTGCGAAACATTCATACGTGCGTGAACCGGGATTCAGGCTGCATACTGATGTTGACAGAATCGTGAGGAATCAGCCGGTTGATTGGGACCTGTTTGTCGCAAAAGTTGACAAACTAAGAGTAAAAACACCAGTATATTTCTCACTACTGATTCCAAATACACTGCTTGCGACACCAATACCGCAACGGGTTATTGATGCCTTGTTTCCCGGTAAAATAAAAACATTTCTAATACTGTCAATACTGAAAAATGCAGGATTATTTAATCCTGTTGGTAAAAAGTTTGGTAAGATAACGTTTATACTGTTTAATATATTGCTCTACGATTCACCGCACTTAATAGTTGCAAATCTGTTTCCATCAAAGAGGAAAATGATGGAAATGTATAATTGTACACCCGGTAGTGTCTATTATTACTACTGTGTAAGATTCCTCAATTTATTGCTGAAACGGCAGAAAACATAGCGTAATTAAATTACCATTATGAAGAAAATACTTTTTTTAAATCAAATGGCCGGACCGATGTTTATGGAGATGGCTGAGGATATTTCACTGCATATCCCCGGGAGTATTGTATACACCGGGCATTCATCGGCTTTTGAAAGACCACAGGTCGAAAGTCTGAAAATCAAAAAAGCCCCATGGTACAATCGGAGAAATGTACTTACGCGGGTCCTGTCATGGATAAACTATTTTGTAAAGGCGTTGTTTCTTGCTATACGGACAGAAAAAGAATCATTACTTTTTATAGTATCAAACCCTCCGTTTCTGAGTCTGATCGGATATTTAATGAATAGTATAAGAAAGCAGAAGTATATCATTCTGGTTTATGATCTCTATCCGGATATACTGCTTGCATTTGGCAGCAGTGAAAAAAATGTATTCATAAAAATCTGGCATTTTTATAATTCTGTTATTTACTCCCGTGCTTCCAGAATCATTACTATCGGCAGTGATATGGCAGAGCGGCTGTATCCAAGAGTACATAATGTTCCTGTTGATATTGTACGCTGCTGGGCTGACACCGCGATTATAAAACCAATTGACAAAAAAAATAATTATTTTGCAAAGGAATATAATCTTGTTGGCAAAAAGGTACTCTTGTATTCCGGAAATATGGGCTTTACCCACAATATTGAACTTTTAACAGACACCGTAGGCTTAATAAAGGACAGTCTGGTTCATTATCTTTTTATTGGTGATGGTGCAAAGCGTGGAAAGGTTGAACATCTTGCAAGAAATCATCCTGATCTGATAACGCTATTACCATTTCAGTCTGATGCGGTACTACCTTACAGTATGGCGTGTGGCGATATTGGTTTTGTAACCTATCAGCAGGGTACTGAAGGATGTATGGTGCCAAGTAAAGCGTATTATTATCTTGCTGCAGGAGTATGCCTTTTTGTTATTGGAAAAACACCCAATGAACTTGCGGATACAATAGTAACCTATGACTGCGGGCGGGTTGTTAATACAAATGATACTGCGGATCTGGTAAGGAGTATCAGTGAAGTAGTGCATGACACTCAATTGTTGCAGAAATATCAGATAAATGCACGAAAAGCTGCAGAGTCCTTTTTTTCACGTAACAACACAGGACTTTTTCTTGATTGCATAAAAAAAGTAAATGGTGAACTATAGCATATGCGCATGTCGGAATTATTGAAACGTGAACCATTCGGAGAAGTACTTGAAGATGCATTGTCGCGTTATTGCGTATATAAAAATATTTCCAATACTGTAACGTGGATCTGCAGGCAGCCGTTTTTAGTAAAAAACGACACTAACTGTCAGGTATGGTATGCGAACATATATACAAATGCATTGTTTACAAATAAATGCAGAGTATCAGCGTTTGAACCTTTCAAACGGGAGTTCTCAACCAGTCTGGTATGGTGGAAAGTATTTCTGCAGAAACTCTATGTTAAAGCGGCTTTTTCTAAAATATTTTCTCCATTACTCAGCCAGGGTATATTACTGCTGTCACCAGGAATACAGAACTGTTCCAATACAGTATTAATTCCTGGTAATCATAAAATCAGAGTTCTGGATTTTGATACGAATTGTTGTTATTCGGTCATGAAACGGGGATATCAGCGCCAGAAACTTTCTGATGAAATTATGTGGAGAGAAAAAGCTAAAAGTCTCAATGTGCCCCTTCCGGCAATTAAGGAGTATTGTGTTGATAAAATGATAATGTGTGAGGAAGTGGTTGTGGGCACACCGCTTAATAGATTGAAAAAAAACGAACAGGGAAGTTATCTGCATACGGCCAAATCGGCATTGTATATCCTTATGGAAAATACAGCAGAAATCACAACCGTCATGAACTATAAAGAACAACTTGAGTCGCAAATCGGTCTGCTATGTTCATCTGAAACTCGCCTTGATAGCAAAACGTTGGTGCAGATACAGGTAATTGTCAAGAAGATTAGTGATGCACTGGTATCTGATGGTGATGCGTTATTGACAATTGCCTTGACACACGGAGATTTTCAGCCTGCAAATATTCTGTGCAATGATACAGCAGTGTGGTTGATTGATTGGGAATATTGCGGTATGCGGCAGAAAGAATTTGATTTGATGGTATATGATTTACAGGCACGCGCTCCGGCAGGGCTTGCTCAGCGAATGAAAGCAGGAATTACCGGAAACAATTGTGATCAAAAAAGTTCGTCGCTTGTTTCATATACGCTAACAAAATTGCGATTGTTTATTCTGGAAGAGTTATTAATAAGAATTTATGAGAATAGTTTCGATTTCTTAACACATACAGATAGTGGTATATGTATGTTTGTCAAAGAAGTGAATCTGTTCCTGGAAGACAAATAATAGATGAATAAAAAACCATTAGTCAGTATTATATTTGTAACATTTAATTCGCATGAAAATCTGATGGAGTGTCTTCAATCGCTGAAAGGACAAACCTACAGTAGTTATGAGGTAATTATTGTTGATAATGGTTCAGGACCTGCCATGCTGTCGTATCTGCAAACGCTTGATAGTAGTGTAAAGTGTATTAATACCGGTATAAACAATGGGTTTGGTAAAGGAAATAATATCGGTATTGCGGCGAGTACTGGTGAACTGATCGTATTCTCAAATTATGATACAACATATGATCCTCTCTGGCTTGAAACAATGGTTGACACTGCGTGCTCAGCAGATGACATTGGTGTTGTTGCTCCAAAGATACTTTTTTATGATGATCGTAAAAAAATCAATACGTGCGGATTGTTTTTTTCTTATTTAGGTTATGCCTGCTCATCAGGGCTTTATCAACCGTCGGAAACTGTTACAAAAAAGAAAGAAATAGGAACTGCAAGTGGATGTTGCTTTATGATAAAGAAATCGACGCTTGACAAAATAGGCGTATTCGATGAGGAGTATCACCGTTTTGGACCTGATTTCTTTTTTTCGTCACTGGAGGATATAGATCTATGCTGGAGGGTGAGGTTGTCAGGTGAAAAAATACTACTGAATCCTGATTCCATAGTATATCATAAATATTTAAAAAAAGAGCTTTCACCACTTCGTTATCTCTATCTTGAATGCGGCCGTTATTACATTTTACTAAAAAATTATCAACGATTCACATTGTTGCTGCTGCTTCCGGCTTTTGCTGCTTTCGAATGTCTGGCATGGATTTTCGCGGCGATAAATGGAATGACATTTCTAAAAACAAAATGCAGATCATACCCTATCTTGTTTAATAAACTGAAAGATATTCACGAAAAACGGCAGGAATTGCAAAAGATCCGGAAAGTAAACGATCAAAAAATACTAGCCGGTCTCGGGTCGTTCATTGAATTACGGCATGTCGCACTGACTCCGGTTCAAAGGAAAATTATTGGAATAACATTATATCCAGTGTTCTCTTTCTATAAATTATTGACAACGGTAATCTTAAACATTAAGTGTAAAGTCATACAATGATTATAGCAATTTCAGGAATTGACGGTGCTGGAAAAACGACGCAGATAGAAGCCCTTCTTAACTATTTTAATCAGAAACAATACAGGGCAATACGGCTGTGGAGCAGAGGTGGATATACACCTGTATATACTATGCTAAAAAGTGTTTTGCGTTTTTTTCTCGGAAAAAAATTACCATCACCGGGCAAAACTGCACAGCGCGAGAAAATGCTTAGTACCGGTAAAATCGGTAAACTTTGGCTTGCAATCGCCATAATCGATCTGATGCTCTATTATGGAATATATATGCGATTGTTAAGTATACTCTTTAGAAAAACGGTTATTGCAGATCGTTATCTGGTTGATACCTATATTGATTTTCGGATTAATTTCAGAAGTGTATGTTTTTACAAATGGAAATTATGGAAACTGTTAGTGCTCGTTGCTCCAAAACCATCCCATAGTTTTTTACTGACAATACCTTTACATGAAGCTGAAAAACGCGCCGCTGTAAAAAACGAACCATATCCGGACAGTGATACTGTAAGAGTTTTACGATACCGGTATTATCAGAAATGTGCAAAGATGATGGTACAGATTGATTGTATGCAGAATATAGAAACTGTTACCGGTAAACTCATTGCAATTATTGAAAGAAAATAACCTGAATGATCGATGTTTTGAGAGGAAAGAAAGGTACAATGCGTTTTCAAAAGGTTCGGAATACAACAGCTCCGTATTACCTGTGTATGAGTATTCTGCTATGAGAACTGATGTTTTGCTGCTATATTCCTGGGTCAGATCAAGTTATGCAGTATTAAATAATCTGCACAATAGAAAACTATTGGTGGCAACAGGTGATAGCGTGCCATTGGGGATGTGCCAGTTGTCACGTTTAAAGGTGCATCAGTACAGGTATATTTCACCACTTGTAAATAACGATCTTTTTGTACAACAATTGTGTAAAATTCTTGAAAAAACCACTCCAATTCTTCTTCTCCCCTCTCACGATGAAACAGAAATTATTGCTGCAAACCGTCACCTGTTTCCTGATTCTGTGCATATTCCAATACCGTCAATAGAACAGATCCGCCTTGCAAATGATAAATCGCGTATTCAGGAATTTGCAATACAATGCGGTGTCCCATGTGCCTGGCGGTTTGCATATCGGGTTGCAGATGATTTACTCGAAAGCATTGACAATAATGTTAAAACTGTTATACGGCTGCGAAAAGGCAACAGTGCAAAGGGCGTTTTTTATGCCACAGGTCCACAGGAAACAGTCTCCACATTGTCATCAATAATAACTAAGTACAACTGTACGCCGGAGCGGTTTCCCGTTGTTCAGGAGTATGTGAACGGTGATGGCTGGGGGGTGTCGTGTCTTTACTGGGAGGGAAGGCGAATTGCACATTTCACTCACCACAGGCTGCGTGAAAAAACACTGACTGGAGGAACCAGCACACTCAGGGAACACAAGCCAAATGAACTTCTTGAACAGATGGCATTTACACTGCTTGATAAATTGCAGTGGCACGGGCTTGCAATGGTTGAGTTTAAATACGATTCACAAAGCGGTAATGGCTATTTTATAGAGATTAATCCACGTTTATGGGGTTCGATTCATCTTGCAATAAGTGCAGGAGTTGAATTTCCCTATTTGTTATATCTTTGCGCAACTCAGGGGCCGGATGCTGCACGTGCATATCAGAAGTCGTGCACAGTAAAATATCCCTGGCGCAGCCGCTGGTATCTTGGCGATTGCATTGCTTCGGTTGACAGATTGAGATCAGGCAGGGTTGCAGATGCGCTCAGATGCCTGCTGCCCGGAGGCACGGATACCTATGATGATATCAACTGGAAAGATCCGGGGGCATTTTTAGGAGAGATTTTATACTACGCACATGGATTTTTAAAGTCAGGAAGTACTAATCCGGTTCAGGATGGAATGATTGGATGAAGCAGAAAACAGTGATTTTTGATTTTGATGGAACATTGACTACAACCGATACCACAAAGTTTCTCTTCCTGACATTGCTTCTTTTTAAACCCGCAGCTGTCAAATCTGTCCTTGCGTTTTACCGCTCCGCAAAATTATTGATTCAAACGCAAAAGTGTCGAGCTACTGCTGCACTGATACAAGGCTGTTCTGTAGACAAAATTGACAAAAGACTGAGTTCGTTTCGAAATATCTGTAAAGCATTCATGAGGAAATCGATGGTAAGGCAACTGCAAACCTATTTGAATTCGAACTATACGGTTATTATTGCAACTGCATCACCATCGTTTGCGCTAAAATATCTGTTTCCAGACGAAGTAATTATTATTGGTACAGAATATGAAGTTGTTAATGGAATGTATTCCGGCCGGTTGACAGGAGAACCTTGTTATGGAAATCAAAAAGCGATAGTAATAAAAGAATATTTCAGAAAAAAACAGGCTATAATAATTGAGGCTGCTTATTCTGACGATCGCAGCGATCTTCCAATGCTTATGCTTGCAGAAAATGGTTATTTAGTTGATAAAAAAGGCACTTTAACAAAAGTGGAAAA
>CAYMGX010000028.1:0-9852 GCA_964390065.1 uncultured Fibrobacter sp.
GCAAAAACCGATTCCTCAGACAAGTTCTTTTTTCCATCAATAACGTCTTTAATATACCCTTTTGATTTTAAACCGGCCTTGTTGGCTAAAAACTGGTATGAGAATGATTTACGCTGCGATTTCTTGTCAAGATAAAAATCGCTGAGAAAAATTCTATAGTCAAAATAGTCAAAAATTGATTTCACTGTAATCCTTTTGAGAACAATCCACTATAAATATATTATAAAGGGCGTTTATAAGCGCGTTTAAACAATAAGTAAAGCATTTAAAAGGTTCTCTTTTGGAGAACCTTTTAAATGATCGATACATGGTCCATTACTGTTGATAGCCCGGTGTTTTGTTATCTATGCAGATTTGAGAATTTGACTTTTCGTAACATGTATTGTTGACAATATTTTAATAATATTTGATAATGGATTTTTATTTAAATAAATTACAATAACTTACAACAATATTTGTGGGCATTTCCGGCCACGGTATTTTTAAATAGTAACCAAATAGATCTGTCATCTGCGTAAATTGTTCCTATATTATAATCATGTGCTCAATAAAAAAATATTTCGATTACCGTGATTTTCTTCATGATTATTACATTTCCAAAAAAGAGATAAATGCCCATTTTTCGCTGAGATATTTTGGAAGTAAGATCTCTATTGATCCATCACATCTGGTTAAAATTTTTCAACATCAGCGTCACATCGGAAATGCATCCATAGAAAAAATCATTGATCATTGCGGATTTAATGGATCGGATGCAGAATATTTTGCAAATCTTGTGCGTTTTAATAAAGCAAAAACCTCTCATGACAGTAAACTCTATTATGAGAAGATGCTTTCAGTTAAAGGTGTTGGTGCATACGCGCTTGAAAAACATCAGTATGAGTATTATACCAAATGGTATCATTCAGCTATTCTTACACTTCTTGATTTCTATCCATTTACTAATGATTACGCGGCTCTTGCTGTGAAACTATCTCCTCCTATCACAGAATATAAAGCCAGAAAATCCATTGAACTTCTTCATAAATTGGGCCTTATAAAAAAAAGAGCAGAGAATTCTGATGGGAAAAAAGGTAGCTGGGAACTCACCCACAAAATTATCACAACAGGTCAGCGTTCCCTGGCAGTACGATCATTTCAGGAATCAACCATTGAACTTGCAAAAGAATCGCTCGAACGTCATGCTCCTGAAAAAAGAAATATTTCAACAGTTACGATAACTGTTGCAGAAAAGAATTTGGACCGTGTCAATGAAATCATCATTCAGGCCAGAGAAAATATTCTTAAACTGGCGTTTGATGAAGAGCATCCGGACAAGGTATACCAGCTTAACATTCAACTTTTTCCATTGACACAATAATCTCCGGTTAATACAATGAACAAATTTAAAAACATACTTAAAATTTTAATAACCGCAGCGATTGGCGTTACTGTCGCATGTTCGTCAGGAAACCTTGCTGGTGCCGGTTCAGAAACGACAAACAGCCTTACAGGTATTATTGCCAGTCTTAACGGTCAGCCTGCAGCCAGCACGATTGTCTATCTTATTCCATCAGATTATAATCCTTTACAAAAAGAACTATCAGCACTGGCTTCAGATACCACCGGGAGTAACGGAAGATTTTCCTTCGACAGTATTGATGCCGGGCTTTATAACCTGATAGCACGAAACAGGGAAATGTCAACAAATCTTATTGTTAAGAATATTGATTTTCTTGAAAATGATACAAATATGGTACTTCCGCAGATAAACCTGTCAAAGCCCTGCACAATTAACGCTGATTTCTCTCTCAGTGGAAACCGGGATTCCGGGTATATTTACATTCCGGGTACAGATGTTTATGCTTATGTTAACGGACCATCAGCAGTATCATTGCAGGATGTACCATCAGGTGAATTTGATTCACTGATATACGAAAATTACCTGGGAAAACCGGTTAACACCCTCCGTTCATCAATTCGGTTGACATCAGGACAGTCGGTGTCAATTGTAAATCCATTATGGAAAAATGAAAAGACCATCGTACTCAACACCTCCTCTGATGGTGCAGCGATCACAGAAAACCAGTATAATTTTCCAGTCCTTGTTCGTCTTGACAATTCCAATTTTGATGTTGCATCAGTGATCGATTCCGGTAAAAATATCCTTTTTACAAACAGGCATAACAATCCATTGGAATATGAAATTGAATCATGGGATCCTGTTTTAGGGAATGCAGAGCTATGGGTAAAAGTTGATACAATTTTTGCAAATAATACTGAGCAGTATATATTGATGTACTGGGGTAATGAACTGACTGAAAACCCAGTTATACATTCTGGTGTATTTGATACTGTATCCGGTTATCAGGGTATATGGCATCTATCGGATAGGTTTGGTGATTCCATAACCGATGCGAGTGAGAATAATTTCAGCGGCGTTGCATACGGTATGGATAACGATGCAGTAACCGATGGTATTATCGGTTACTGCCGACAGTTCAACGGATCATCAAGCTACATACTATTCCCCAATACTGCGGGTGGAAAACTGAATTTCCCCTCTGAATCCCATTATACAATTTCAGCCTGGGTATACGTAAACTCACCGGACAGCCTTTCTCATGTTGTTCTCTCAAAGGGCAACAATCAGTATTTTCTCTGGTATACATCAATGCATAAAAATTCTACTTTGTGGGAATTTACAGAGTATCATGCCGGTACCGGGTGGGATCTGTCAACTACAAATGTCACCGGTGGTGAATGGACTTACATTGCGGGAGTACGCAATGGTACCGGTCAGCGCCTTTATATTAATGGCGTATGTGTTGATTCAACAGGCTTTCAGAACATTGGCACATGGTCACGTGATGAATCGTTTGATGTCACCATCGGACGATTTATGAAATCGGTAACAAGTACGATCGACTCGAACAGTTTCTGCTATTTCAATGGCAAAGTTGACGAAGTAAGAATTGTCAGCCGGGCTGTTACATCCGACTACATCAAGCTCTGTTACATGAATCAGAGAACAGATAGTAAGTTTTTAATTATCAAATAAAGGGAGGGAATTTATGAATCGTAATGTTGTGAGAAAATCGGGAGTCTACAGGATTCTGAATTGTGTGCTTGCAGGAGTGGTTACCACTGCGACGTTGACTTTTGCTGCGAAAACTGAAGTGCCTTTGTTTCTTTTCTCAGGACAGTCGAATATGGTGGGGATGGGTGCAACCGTAACTGCTGAACAGCAAAAAATTGCCAATAACGATATAAAAATCTATCTGGACGCAGAAGGTGATAAGTCATTATTAAAAAAATGGTCTGCATTTGGTCCGGGCTTTGGAAATACTACATCAACTTTTGGGCCTGAACTCTATTTTGGTAAAGTATTGTCAGATTCAATGCCTGGAAAAAAGATAGCATTTATCAAAGTTGCAAGATCTGGAACTTGGCTTGGAAAGGCAACAGAATGGTTACCTCCAAGTTCGAATAATGGAGTAAATGGCAAGTATTATGACAGTATGATGGTTGCTATTGATTTGGCATTAAAGAAATTTAATGATGCATTTGATACCTCCTTGTATACACCGAAGTGGTCAGGTTTTATCTGGTTGCAAGGGGAATTTGATGCAATGGGAAAAGATTTTCAAGATAAAAGCAGTTATTATGCTGACAAATATGAAGTAAATCTTACGAATCTGATAAAAGATATTCGTACAAAAACGGGTGTTGCTGATCTTCCTATTATACTTCCCATGATTGACATACAGCCATCCTGGGGACATGCTGCAATTGTAAGAGCTGCTGATGTGGCATGTAAAACTAAACTTAAAAATGTTGACACCATGGATACAAAAAATCTTGCAACAGATAAAGTTCATTATACAACGGAGGGTATGGTAATAATCGGCCAGCGATGCGCTCAAAGATGGCTTACTATGAAATATCTAGGTACAGTACCTGTAATTTATCAGGAGAAAAACGGTCGAAGCAACGTTAGCGCATTACGTAATGCCTCAGAGAATGCCGTGATTTACAATCTTTCAGGAAGACAGATTGTGAATATATTCTCTGATGTAAATAACAGGAAAATCTCCTCGGGTAGTCTCATTTACAATTCTAAAATTATATCGAATGTTAATAACACAATTTCTAATCGCTAATATTCACATTTAGAATGCATGCATTTTGTGTGTATGCATTTACTTTTATATTTTCCTGTCGTCTAATTATATTTCACATAAGTCTGTATTCTACTAAGGTGCAAAATTAGTAGCTGCATACGACTGGGATGCTGCAACAATGAGTAACATTGCTGGATTTGGATATACTGTTGCTACTGCTGGGTACACAATTCTGGCTGCATCCTTTTTTGCAGCATCTGCTGCAGCAGGTGCAACCGGAGTCGGTGTCCCGCCTGGACTACTGCTTGCAGTTATTGGAACAACAATGGCTACAGGTGCATCCTGTATGGCACAACATTTAACAAATACTGAACTTGAGAATACCATTCTTGCAACACCATGGGGCACCAATCCAATAAATACTATTGACTCAATAAGTATCGATGAACTCACTAAATTTTATGTTAAAACGTTACGGATTCTTAATAGTTTTAAAGTAAACATTGATATGGTATCGAATTCTATCGTTATACATCTGAATAGAATTGAGCCGGACACTGTTATTACTATTCATGAAATTGTCTATGGAATACCTAGAAGTAGTGATGGTGTATCTACTGAAACAACATCGTACAAACAGTCGCATGTATTAAATGATTCCAATTGCAGAATAGTAAAATTACAAAGTGGCAATGTTGAAGTACATGTTAGCCTTGGTCAGTTTACACCGGATTTACATAGATTTCTTGATTCATGCCCCTATTTTAAGCTCGTTGGAGCAACTCCTCGACCAGATTATATTAGTATTTCGATGAGTATTGATCTTGAAGGTGATACTGTAATCATGCTGCCGGATCAAAATAAAAAGCTGTTTACAGAAAAGTATAGTACACAAAGTGAAACAAGCAGAATTATTTGAGGTGGTATCATAATATGAGCAAATTTCTTACTGATACTTTCAAAGTTACTAAAAATGGAACCTATCGCATTTTTTTTATGAAACTTGATGCACTCATTGGTGGATTTTTATTTTTAGCATTATTAATGCCACTCTTTATACCTTTAACTTATAATTCATGCACCAAATTAAATGGTTTTGGAATAGGCTTTATAATTTTTGCTGATCTAATAATATTGAGCTCCGGAATTCTATTTATATATATGGGTTCAATATGGCGCACTACCGAAATTGACATACAAAAAAGAATCGTTCGTATTACAAAGAGAAACATATTTGGTAAATCTGCTAAGCTTGAAACATCTCTTGACAATGTTCAAATATCCGCATTACGCATGGGTGTAACCGATGCCAATCCTGCTGATGTTTGGATTGTCCGTGCAGGAATCTATCTGGAAAACAAAGAAAATGAGAGTTATATTAGTGAACTGCTGTGGTCAAGAGAACTGTCAAAAGTGGATGAACGAAATCAATTAATGTTTGAACTCTTCAGTTTTTTCAACCCTGATATAAAACCGGTTCCTGAAAATAATTTTATCACAAACGGCGACGTTGTCTTTTTATTTACCGATGCCCAGATGAAAGAGTTTCCAAACTGGTATCCATTCCAGAAAAAATCGGATGAACAGATTGCTATTGATAGTAAGTTTGACAAGTTGCTTGAGTGATTCCAGACAATTAAAAAGCGTCCCCTATTTTAGCCGCCAAGGGAGATGATGTCCCTTTTTTACCTGATGATAATAAGAAAATTACAGCAGAGAAACATTATGGACAATCGATTAAGTTAACTTTACAATAAGGTATACAAAATGAGTTTATTAATAGAAAATGCTTTTAAGAAAAAAGACAATAACACCTATATTACATACCATCGGCAGCTTCCTTTAGCCATTGCCGGTGGTTTTTTGTTCGTACTAATTTCTATAGCATTTTTTGAGTTTATTGTTGAATCATTTTCTGATGGATCAATAATATTTGGCGTTTTCTTTACATTGCTTTACTTAATACCTGCTGGTATTGGTCTTATAATGGTTGTCATAGGCCTTTTTACTGTAATTACTGAAATCGATATTGCAAAACGAACAATACGCGTTACACGACGAACCATATTTGGAAAGAAAGCAACACAGGAGACATCTATTGACAATATCGGTATCAGCGCTGTACGGCTCGGTGTTACCGATGCAAATCCGCAGGAAAAATGGATTGTACGGGCCGGATATTTCTACACTAACAGTGCCGGACAGGATTGCAGTGTCGTGATATGGTCAAAGGAAATACAAAAGGAAACAGAACGGGATCAGACAATGTGTGAAATCTATAAGTTTCTGTTCCCGGACCGCCCGCCCACTACAGAAGAGGATTTTATTACCAACGGTGATGCCATAATGCTTCTCTCTCACGAACAAAAGGAAGCATTTAAAACCGGAACACTCTTTGAAGTGATCCCTGATGAAAAAGAGAAAGAACGGAATAAGTTTGATAAGTTGCTTGACGGATGACAGTGCAGTTAAGTAAACCATGACTAATCAATGTGGTAATTTACAATGAGTACACAGATCACTGATACATTCAAATTTACTAAAAAAGGTACCTATCAAAATTCCTACATGCAAATCAGTGCACTCATTTCTTCAATTTGATACTTCAAATATTCACATCGAATTCATCAACCTCACTTCATAAAGAATTCATACAAAACAGTAAGTTTTAATTAGGCACATCGATACATGTATTGGTGTCCGGGATCGACCTCTGATCGATGAACTTAATTATATATCAAAACCTTATTTCAAAAGCCTTTTTTGAGTTTCCATCAAACCCGGCTTTTTCATAAAAACGATGTGCATCTTTTCGTGCATTGCCGCTTTGAAGCATTACTTTATAACAGTTTTTTTCTTTTGCAAAATTGATCAGGTGGTTCATGAGTGCAGTTCCGATTCCACGCAGACGGTAATCGCAATGTGTGATAACATTTTCGATTACTCCATAAGGACGTCCTCCTCTTGTGAAGTTAGGAATTATTGTTAGAACCGATGATGCCACTAATTTTTTGCCAATTTCTACGATACAACATGTACAGCAACAATTTGATATGAATTCAGACCAGATTTCCGCTGCTTGCTCTGGTGAAAGTAATGGATCTGAAGTGTTTAATTGTTGATACAGTGTAAGTAGTTGTGGCAGATCCGATGATACTGCAGAACGTATAATCATGATACAAACCTTTTGTTGAAAAAACAAAGGGGCATCGCAGCCCCTTTGTTATAACGTACCATAAATGAAAATGAATTAATGTTCAAGCTGGATTGTTATTGTCGGCTGATCGCAAACCTCTGTCGGTCCAAAATACTGGATAGGACCAGGATACTGGAATGCATCTTCTACGATCCATTTTGCGCGATTGGCAACGAATGTTAAAAATGGCTTTTTATCAAGTTCGACAAGCGCCTTTTTAATAACCGGTTTATCTTTTCCGTGACGACGCTCAAGGTTCATCATCATGGTAAGCGGTACACCGCCGGCAACCCACTGATCTGCAGGTTTTGTCAGGAAACGTACTGATGACAGGTAGCCGGATTTACCTGCGCCGATAAGTGCTGATGCTGTATAACCCAGGCTATAACAGTAATCCGCATCAAAGTTGGATGGTGCAGCACAGCGACCTTCATAGCCGAGAAAATGATTCTGATAACTGAATTTACCTTTATATTCACCTTTTGATTTCCACTCTGAAAGAAGATCACCAACCAGATCAATCAGCAGTTTTTCAGTCTCTATTCTTGATACCTGAACATTGCCATGGGGGTCACGATCCATAAGAAGCTGCTGTTTGATTGAAAATGGAAGAATTGAGAAAGCCTGATTACTTTCACTGGTTAGCTTGCTGCTTACAAACTGAAGCTTGTCATCATCTGACAAAGTGTCGAAATGAGCTGCATTTTCAGCGAGAAGGTCATTCAGTTCATCAATAAGTTTCTTCACTTCAGGAACAAATTCAATAAGGCCCTCAGGTACAAGAACAACGCCAAAATCTTTACCGGCTTCTGCGCGTGCTTTGACAGCTTTGGCGATATCGGTAACAATCTGACGCAGTGTCATTTTCTTTTCAGCAACTTCTTCAGAAATGATTGCGTAGGTTGGCTGAGTTTTTAGCGCACATTCAAGTCCGATATGTGATGCACTACGGCCCATCAACTTGATAAAATGCCAGTACTTTTTTGCACTGTTTGCATCACGCTGAATGTTTCCGATAATTTCTGAGTACACTTTTGTTGCAGTGTCAAAACCAAATGATGTCTCAATCCATTCATTCTTAAGGTCACCATCGATTGTTTTGGGACAACCGATAACCTGAATGCCGGTATTTTTTTTCAGAAGATATTCTGCAAGCATACATGCGTTTGTGTTTGAATCATCACCACCGATAATAACCAGTGCCGTAATTCCAAGTGCTTTACAGTTAGCGATTACCTTGTCGAACTGATCCTCTTTTTCAAGTTTCGTTCTTCCGCTTCCGATGATATCAAAGCCGCCGGTATTTCTGTATTCGTCAATAAATGCATCATCGAACAAAACATAATTGTTATCGGTCAATCCGCTGGGACCACCCTTGAAACCATATAATTCATTTGATGCGTTAAGTTTTTTGAGACCATCATAAAGCCCTGCAATTACGTTATGACCGCCAGGTGCCTGGCCCCCACTGAGAATCACTCCAGCTTTGACAAGTGCACCGGCATCGCTGGCACCCTTTTCAAATGTAATAACTGGAAGTCCATAGGTATTCGGAAAGAGCGCATTGATCTCTTTCTGATCAGCAATGGATTCTGTTGGTGCACCAAGTGTTGGCACAACATTACTACCATACTGCATAAAAACTTTCGGTAGTTTTGGTTTATAAGCCGCACGGGCTTTCTGCAAAGGAGAAATTTGCTTTGTCATTAACGAGTTCCTTTCTCAAGATATGTATCAGGACAAAAATATTGTAAATAATTATCACATGATATGAACTACTGAAAAACATGATAAAATACGCTAATCGCAGGATAAAAAAAAGGATAAAATTACTATATGAACAATATTGCTCATTTAATATAATCTGTTGCAGCGAAAATGATTAGTCTAAACAATCAGGCGGTAAAAAAATAAAGGAGCGTGTAATGCTCCTTTATTTAAAAGCTTATTCTTATCGAAGTTTTATACCACTGCGGAGCGGGAATGGTTTTCGCGCTCCGGTAAGCAGACTTCCTGCCGGTTTGGGGTAGGGAAGTGACACAAGGCGTCTTGTTTTGTGCGCAGCACGCAAAGAATTTAAAAGATTTGATCTGTTGGTCTGTTTAACCTTTTTCTTTCTCTGTACAATGCTGACTATCGGACGTGAGAATAAAAATGTTATTTTTCTGCTTGTGCTCTCGAAAAGATGTTCAGGGATAACCGTTTTGCTCACCTGCTTCTTCGCCTGAACCGGAGCTTTCGGCTGAACACTCTTTTTAGCAGCTGGCAATTTTGGTACAGCACTTTTATTTGTCTGCACAACGGACTTTTTTACGGAAGCCTTTTTTACACTTGCAGTTGCCGGTTTTGTTGTTTTTTTAACTGTGGAATTTTTAACTTTTGATGTTACCGAAGGAGCTTTTTTTGCTCCTTTTTTTGCAACGACAGTTGTTTTTTTCTTTTGCACAGAGGTTTGTACCGGTTTGATTGATTTTTTTGCAACTGTTTTTTTTACTGGTTTAGCAACAGCTTTCTTAGCAACAGCTTTCTTAGCAACAGCTTTCTTAGCAACAG
>CAYMGX010000028.1:10101-37890 GCA_964390065.1 uncultured Fibrobacter sp.
CAACAGTCTTTTTAGCAACAGTCTTTTTAGCAACAGTCTTTTTAGCAACAGTCTTTTTAGCAACAGTCTTCGCAGTTTTTACCGATGTCTTCTTTGTTGCCTTTTTTGTAACTTTTTTTACTGTTTTTTTCGCAGCCTTCTTTGCTGTCTTCTTTGTTTGCAAAGCGTTCTTTGCAGCCTTTTTCACAGCTTTTTTTGCAACTTTCTTGACAGGCTTCTTTGCCGCTTTCTTTGCCTTGTTCATAGTCATACAATCCTATGGTGACAGAGATTTATTTCTTAGGCTGCTTTAAATCTAATAATCTGAATCGATAGAATCAGTGTAATAATAAATTCAAAATAGCCGGTTATTTACATCAAAGAAAAATACTAATAGGAAATTATAAAAACAATAGTATCCGGAAGAAATAAACCTGAAAGTTGTAATATACTATCCGGGAATTGACATTTTAAGACTGTTGACAGTATCTGTTTCTAACAAAGCCTGACAGTGATTCAATACCGTTTCTGCTTACTTCGATGTACTTTTTTAATGGTGGAGTCGTCTGTTGCAGCAGTTACCCGGATGTAGTTATGTGTTTTTGAAATCAGATGAATAAGTTTGTTGGAACAGGGTGGATGCCCTTGAAAAGTAATCTTGTCATTGCAAATAACCCTTGACTCTTTTAATAAGCTGTTGTATATTGATATTGTTTATATAGATACTAAACAATACCAAAGGAGTCTGCGAATGCCTGTCTTTAGTGATATTACAAAGCTTATTGGAAAAACTCCGCTTGTTGCGATCAATCACCTAAACAACGGAAATGCAACGATTGCTGTAAAAATGGAATCATTTAATCCTCTTTCAAGTGTGAAAGATCGAATCGGGCTTGCACTGATTGAGGATGCAGAGAAAAACGGGCGTATAAATAAAGACAGTGTCATAATTGAACCAACATCAGGAAACACCGGTATTGCACTTGCTTATGTTGCTGCTGCAAAAGGGTATAAACTGATTCTTACAATGCCGGAAACAATGAGTATTGAACGAAGAAAAATTCTTAAGGCATTTGGGGCTGAACTTGTTTTGACTGAAGGTGCAAAGGGAATGAGAGGTGCTGTTGCAAAAGCTGAGGAACTGGCTGCATCAACGCCAAATTCTTTTATCCCACAGCAATTTAATAATCCGGCAAATCCTGAGATTCATAAGCTCACTACTGCAGAGGAAGTATGGATTGATACGGATGGCAAAATTGATATCTTTATTGCGGGGGTCGGCACAGGTGGTACAATTTCAGGTGTAGGAGAGCTCCTTAAAAGCAAGAATAAAGCGATAAAAATAATCGCTGTTGAACCTGATAAGTCGCCGGTTCTAAGTGGTGGACAACCGGGGCCTCACAAAATTCAGGGAATTGGTGCAGGTTTTATACCTGAGAATTTCAAAGCGTCAGTTGTTGATGAAATAATAAAGGTACGTGAGGAAGATGCTGGAGTAATTGCTCGTGAAGCGGCTAAAAAAGAGGGCTTACTTGTGGGAATTTCATCCGGTGCAGCATTGTGGGCTGCACTTGAGGTGTCGAAACGGCCGGAAAACAAAGGTAAGTTGATTGTGGCACTTTTGCCTGATACCGGTGAGCGATATTTGAGCACCTGGCTTTTTGACGATCTTGTCTGAACAATATCACCTGGCGATGCACTTGTAAAGTGTGTGCTGGTTTACAAATGTATCTTCTGGTTGATTAAGCATGATAGCAGCAGTTTTATATCTGTTCTGTAAAGTAAAACTGATTCATGATTAACTATGCTGTTTATGCTCCTGCATGATTTTTGCAATCAATTGGCTCAGTTCTGTCAATCTGAACGGTTTTCTGACATATCCGGCAAGACCGTTTTTTAGCATATCGAGAACACATTCCTCCATTGAGAAGCCGGAAGATAAAATTACAGGGATATCAGGTCTGATTGTTCGCAATTTTCTAAACGCTTCCTGACCATTCATGACGGGCATTATCATATCAAGTATTACAATGTCAGTTGACTCATGCTTTTGTTTAAACAACTCGACAGCCTGAATGCCATCATTTGCTGTACAGACTGTATAACCAAGTCGTATAAGCAGTTTTTCAAGCGAATTTCTCACAACTTCCTCATCGTCGACAAGCATGATCGTACCGGTACCGGAGATTACTTCTGGTTCGTTCGGAATTTCTGACAGAGTAGGATTTTCAACGACCGGTAAATAGATTCTGAATTCAGTACCTTCATTTACATTGCTTGATACATCAATTGCACCGTCATGATCCTGAATTGTACCATAGGCTTCAGCAAGCCCAAGTCCGGTACCTTTACCGCGTTCTTTTGTAGTAAAAAAAGGTTCGAAAATACGATTGATTATTTCCGGTGCTATACCACTGCCTGTATCTCTTATTGTAAGTTCCAGGAAATTCCCGGGTTTGACATCATAGGTGCTTAATCTGCAGTACTGCTCGTCAAGTAATCTGTTTTTCATTAAAAAAAGGAGTGTTCCGCCATCAGGCATTGCGTGCCCTGCGTTTATGCCCATATTCATAAAAACATTCTGAAGAATGGATTCATCAGCCATAATCATAGTTTCTGCAGCCCGGTTTTCAAAAATAATGGTGATCTTTTTGTCAATAGTACGTTTCAGAATGGCAATTGTATCGGTTACAATTTTTGTCAAGTCAACCGACTTACGTACTTTGCTGCCTTTTCGGGCAAAAGCAAGAAGTTTACTTGTCAGATCTGCTGCACGGGTTGCTGCACTAATAATCAAATCCAGAAAACTGGTTTGATCCTCAAATGAAAGATTCTTGTTATGTAAAAGATCTGCTGCACTTATAATCCCGCTGAGCATATTGTTAAAATCATGTGCAACACCTCCGGCAAGCTGACCGATTGATTCCATTTTTTGTGCCTGCGCGAGCTGCTCCTGAAGTTTCTGTCTGTCGTCTTCACTGCGAATTCTGCTGGTGATATCATTCACCATTGACATTATACCGGTTATGTTGCCAAAGTCATCTACAAGAGGAGTATTGGTCCATTCACAGGTTATAATCCTACCTGATGAGGTTCTGTTTTCATTGGTACAAGAAAAACTTTCTTTTTTAAATATGAGATTCTTCCATTCCTGAAAAATTTCACTGGTAGCATTATCAGGTATAATTAAATCAAACAGGCTTTTTCCGAGGACCTCATCCTTTGTATATCCAAATATTTTTTCTGCTGCAGGATTCCAGTACTCAACCTTTAATTCATTGTTCCATTCAATTACAGCGATAACTGTATTGTCAAGATGAAATGAGAGTTTGCGTTCTGATAATTTCAATGCACTTAATGCGTCATTAAGCTCAGCAGTCCGCAATTTCACCTGTTCTTCTGTTTCGATCTGAACACGTTCAAGTTCTTTTTGAAGCTTATAGAGTTTAAGATGCGTCTGGATGCGCACCTGTACTTCATTAATTTCAAACGGTTTGATAATGTAATCAACACCGCCGGCTGCGAAACCTTTTAATTTTTCATCCAGTTCACCTGCGGCGCTTAGAAATATAACCGGAATATATTGACAGTTTGGCATTGATTTGATTTGTCGCGCCAATTCATATCCATCAATTTCCGGCATTCGGACATCACACAGTATCAGCTCCGGTACCCGTGCTGAAATAAGAATAATTGCAGTACGGGCATTGCTGGCACATCTGACTTTATATCCTGAAGTGCGCAGCAGCTCTTCTAATGTCTTGAGATTATTAATATTATCATCAACAATTAATATATCACCGGATATCTGATTAGCAGTGTCCATTATCCTGATCCCTATAGTTTCGTCGTTAGCCGCATGCATTATTATCATGATATAAATGCTGCTACTTTTGTACATATTGTAACATAAATAACTCTAAAGATATAGTTTTTTAATCTTTTGTTAATTGATCCATCAACAAATCGAACCGGTATGCTTCAGCAAGAGGCAGTATTAACGTTTTTAGTTCCTGGTTTGATTCAACGATATCTCTTATCAGATCAATATCTCCCTCCTGCGAGGCTTTGAACAGTTTTTTTCTGGTAGCAGGATCAATAGAACCAAATGAGTCTGTTTCCTGTGATGAAATATCAGATTCGTCGTTATTGCCATTTGAAATTCCGTAATCAATTTCTACAGGAAGAAACTTACGTATAGCCTCGAAAATACTGCTGTCCTTGTAAGGCTTTGCAATAAAACCATTACAACCGGCATCCAGCATCGCCTTCTGCTCATCATCGTATGCATGAGCTGTTACTGCAATAATTGACGGGTAGATAGATTGAGACAGATTACGAATGGCTTTTGTGGCGTCTATTCCATCCATGTCAGGCATGCGTCTGTCCATAAAGATCAAATTGGGCATCCAGGTTCTGGTGATTTCAATGCTTTCATGTCCATTGATTGCTTCCCGTATCTGGAATCCATATGGCGTGAGGAGCCTATGCAGAACAGTCCGGTTGTCCGCATGATCTTCAACGATAAGTATTCTGCAGTTTTCGGTGTTTTTTATTCTTTGAGGTATGTCAGGATTTACCGGTGTATGTTCAGATGAAAGTTCGTTGACAGGATAATACTTAATTGAAAATTTAAATGTAGACCCTGCACCGGTATCACTTTCTACATTGATCTGTCCACCAAGCAGCTTTACATATTCATTTACAATTGATAGGCCGAGCCCGGTTCCCTCATGGTGCATCGAAGTGCCCAGTTGCTCAAATGGATTGAATAGCCGTTTTTGATCCTCTTTGGAAATGCCGATTCCTGTATCGGTAATCGAAAAGAGAAGTAGATGATGCTGGTCGTTCTTTACATGTGATGCAAGTGCGAGTTTAATGCTGATATATCCATGATTTGTAAATTTGATGGCATTACTAACGAGGTTAATAAGTATCTGGCGAAGTTTTGCCTGATCTGTGCGAACAAAACGGGGAAACGAGGATGATTGATCAAGGTGAAGCCTGAGTCCCTTTTCCAGTGCACGTATTCTTAACATATCAATAAGATCTGTAAGCAGACTGCCGAGGTCAAATTCAACTGGCTCAAATCGTGTTTTTCCGGATTCTATACGGGCAAGATCAAGAACATCATTAATCAGTGAGAGAAGATGCTCACCTGATTTCATGATAATATTCATAGGATCACGAAGCGTTACAGGCAATAGATTGTCACTTGCAATAATCTGTGTGAAACCAAGAATTGCATTAAGCGGTGTTCTGAACTCATGACTCATATTGGCAAGAAACATTGATTTGGCTTTGTTAGCCTGTTCTGCAGCTGCTTTTGCAGCAGTCAATTCTGTTGTTCTTGTTGCGACCAGTTCTTTAAGGTGAAACCGGTGTTTGTCAAGTTCTGTATGTCGTGCTTTTAATAATGATACCATATTGACAAGAGACAACCGGAGTGATTCAAGTTCTCCTTTAAACAAATATGTTTTAATAAAGGAACCCTCGTCAGTACCATCCTCTACTTTGATAGAGTATTGCTCAAGAATATTCAGCGGACGAAGAATTACTATCCATAACACCAAATACAATATCAGGGTAAGAATAGCAGCTACAATCGATATTGAAATAAAAATAGTCCATTTAATGGCAAGAAGTCTTTCTTCCAGGAACTTTGTAGTCATGGCTATATCAACAATACCAATATTTTGGTCAGAGTATGAGATTGTTGCTGTACTGGTAAGCAGTGCATTTGATTTTTTAATAGAATCTGATTTTACAACATTCCAGGAATCATTCCGGCAAAGTGATAATAAAGGAGCATTTCTGTTAATGTCCTTAACAACAATAGAAGTAACCGCCTTCTCCTGCATCATGCTTTCTGCTATATGTGCAAGCTGTGTAGTGTCAAAATCCCACAGTGGAAGAGTAAGTGATATCTTGGCCTGGTTTGTTATAGCTGAATGCATTGCACGGAGTTGACTGTAGGAGTAGTGCGAAAACAACTTGTAACCGACTGTTCCGGCAATTCCCAGTAGTGTCACTATTAAGAATGTCAGAATAAAAATAACAATAGTAGCAATCGATACTGGTTGCTTTTGCATAGTGCACTCCGGATTTATGCGATCGTTTCTGGAAACAGATAATCAAGCCAGGCTTCTACCACAATATCTCCTTCCGGAGGAGATATTGCCAGATCGGGGCTTAATTCAATAATATGGAAACTGTTGCTATTATTGTCTACTAAAATATCAATACCAAGAACAGGAATGTTTAACAACTTTGCAGTTTTTTCACACACTGATATGTACTCTGAAGGAATCTTGTCTGTCACAATATCAACTGTACCACCGGTGTGATAATTAGTCGTGCGGCGAACCTGAATGTATTCATTATGTCCTGGTACTGAGTGAAAGTCCAAACCCATCGACTTAATTGCCCGTAATGTTTCTTTGTCAAGAGGGATGCAGTTACTTGGATCCGTACTTCTGGTGAATCGGTTCTTTTCAAGAATAAGTTCCCTGATACTTGCGATTCCATTTCCTGTTATTGATGCAGGATTGCGTTGTATCGCACATATGTAGGTAAAGTTGACAAATATTAGTCGCCAGTCAATACCGGTGACACATTCCTCAAGAATAATTTCATCACTGTATTCTCTCGCGAATTTCAGAGCCTCCTCCAGTTCCTCCCTGCATGTTATGTGTGTTGAAACACCCCGTCCACCCCATTGCGTTGATGGCTTTACAACAATACAATGGTGATCTGATAAAAAATGTAGTGCAGATTCCATATCGGTGTACATAGTTTGATCTGCAACAGGAAATCCATGTTGTTTGAGGAAATAATTTGCTGCAAACTTATTTTGTGCGAGATGAAATGTGGCTGCACCAACATTATCTGTTAATGCATTATAACATCGTACTGATTTGTTCCTGTAAATAAGTTCAAAAATCGGCTGATGTGGATCAAGAACGTTGACCTGTATGTTCCGTTTTTTTGCTGCTGCAGTAATAGTCGTTGTATATACCGAATCCATAATGCATTACCTTTATAAAGTAATTCTGTTTGTAAATAAGAATAAACACACCAGATATATGCAATAATTTATATTTATCCATATAAACAACTGCACGCCAGGCATGAATGTATACCATAAAATATATCATTCGGGGTGTTCTTCTGGCATATGTAAATTGATCCTTTTAAATGACAGGCGACTACTCATGAAAAATATCTCATCAAAGGATGCTCCTTCAGCAATCGGTCCCTATTCACCCGGAATCTTTCATAACGGAATGCTTTTCCTGTCAGGACAACTTGGTATTGATCCTCGGAGTGGTGTTCTGGTATCGGATGATACAGCTCTGCAAACCGGGCAGGTAATGAAAAACATGAAAGCGCTGCTTAATGAAGTTGGTTTTAGTTTCAATAATGTCGTTAAAACAACGATATTCCTTCAGTCGATGGATGATTTTAAAATTGTCAATGAGATATATGCGCACTATTTTGGTGATCATAAACCGGCGCGTTCAACAGTACAGGTGGCCAGACTTCCTCTTGGAGCGAAAGTCGAAATCGAAAGCGTTTCAATTGCGCAGTAAATGCTATCCGTGCAGTACTGTGTAGCGTGCTTGTCTGGCAGGATCCAATGAAGATAATTAATGATTTTAAAGTTTTTTTTAAGAATATACAGCGGGATATGCTGTTGTTTATTGTTACATTGTCAACCGTAGGTTTGGGTGACAGCGTTTTCAATGCGGTTTTTAATAATTTCCTTGATGCAACGTATGATATGAACAGCTTTTGGCGCACGTTTCTTGAAATTCCGAGAGAATCCGGTGGCTTGCTTGTCATAATTGTTTCTGCTGCACTCTTCTTCATTCGTAGTAGACGAATGGCAATGATTGCAATACAGTGTGGTGCAATTGGCCTTATTATGATAGCTTTGTTCTCGAAAACATTTTATTTCATGTTTATATGGCTCTTTATGTTCAGCCTTGGACAACATCTTTTTATGCCGCTAAATACCGCAATCGGGATGGAGCTTGCTAAAGAGGGAAAAACCGGTACGATGCTTGGACGGCTCAATGCGATTCGCAATTTAGCAACTATTGCAGGGAGCTTTCTTGTATACGTTGGCTTTAAATATCTCAGTTTTGACTTTAAAATTTCATTTCTTATTGCGTCTATGTTTTATCTAATAGGGGCATTTACATTGTTTTGTATGCATCCGGGATATGCTCATCCTGCGAAAACACATCTGAAATTGTATAAAGAGTACAGGATGTATTACTGGCTGGCGATACTTTTCGGAACCAGAAAACAGATTTTTCTGACATTTGCCCCCTGGGTGCTTGTAACGGTTTTCAAACAGCCGACATCAATGCTTGCACAGTTGTTGACAATTGCAGGGGTTGGCGGTGTCGTATTTCAGCCGCTTCTCGGGAAAGCTGTTGACAAGCTGGGGGAACGTACGGTCCTTGCCTTTGAAGCATTTCTTCTTATATTCGTTTGTATCGGGTATGGGTATTCTTCTCAATGGTTTTCAAAAGAGATCGCATTAGTTATTGCGGCGGTGTGTTTTGTGGCGGATCAATTACTGATGTCTGTCAACATGGCCCGTTCAACATATCTTAAGAAAATTGCAATCAGTAAAGATCATATAGCACCGACACTGACAATGGCAGTATCAATTGATCACATATTTTCAATATCAATAGCGCTCATTGGAGGTCTTGTCTGGACAAAATTCGGTTATCAGGCTGTATTTCTTTTTGGGGCCGTTATTGCGCTTGTAAATCTTGTGAGTGCGACTAAGCTTAAAGTGCCACGTGTGATAGCAATTAATAAAACATAAGCATTAGCGTGCTTTTACATTGATAATGAAAGTAGAATCGCAAAAATTCAATAATTACATGGATTTGCTACAGTTACGGCATACTGTTTAAGGTGTGAAGCCGGAAATCTGTGTAATATTTTCCTTGTTGCGAAGACATTCTGAAATTATTTTATTGTCTCTATTGTCGGGGCGTAGCGCAGTCTGGTAGCGTACTTGAATGGGGTTCAAGTGGCCGCTGGTTCAAATCCAGTCGCCCCGACCATATTTAAATAAAAGCTATGTAATAAAAATTGTATAGCTTTTGTTTTGATATCAGGTTTTAGCCTTTGTGTGATAGTAAAACTATATACTATTCATGTCCTTATTATCACGATTATTTCAGGTCAGGTATCACCATTTTCCGACTTGACTTCCTTTTTTCACTTTCCACCTTACTCAAACGGCAGCCGCAATAATCTTGTCTGTAAAGTCCAAGTTCAGCACTTAAAAGAGTGCTTTTTTTGAAACCATCATTCTTTTTAAGGTTCGTTTCTAAATACTGTACAGACTGATCATGTGCGCTCAGATGCCCGGTTTCATTGAGCATTGTTATATTCTTATGCGGACTGACACTCATGACCGTTGCAAATTTATTGATCGATACATCTTTGCAGAACTGTGATGTCCTCCCGAGGCGCAGCAGAAAGCAGGCTCTGCACCGTTCGCCACCTTCAGGCGTTGATAAATAGGGAGCGATTGCATTTTCCCAGGATTCCGGCACATACTCATCAGCAACTAATCGCAGCCCATAATGACTGGCTACTTTATAGGCTTCATCCAGTCTAAGCGCATACTCATCATGCGGTGTGATATTGGGATTACAGAAAAAACAGGTAATTTCATACTGCTCACCTAACTCATGTATGCCCCATGCCTGATCGGGGGCACAACAAATATGAAGTACCAGCTGTTCTTTCATAGGTCAATACTCCGAAATAGTTTCTTTAATTTTCTGGGCACGTTTACGATTGATATAATACATGATTCCAAAATAGGATGCAGTCCCAAGCGCATATATTGAAGACAAAATGATTATACCTCTGGTATTAAATAACAACCAAACAGAAAGTAATGTTGCAGGCAGAATAATTACTGCAGCAAGAAGTAAAAATTTGACAATATAGTATTTAAATATGAACTTTTTGTAATCCGACGGACGGTCTGACCAGAACCTTAGTAGCCGTATTCCCTCCTGAAGCCAATGGCTTCTGAGTTTGCTATGGCGCGCGAACTCATCCATTACCTCATTCCAGCCTTTTTTCTCAACATAATTACGCAGGATGGAAAGCGCAAATGCGGTGTGATCCCGTTCAAGCAGAATGTCAACCATTGGAGGTATAAGTTCTTTTTCGTTGGGCATATTTTTATATGCCTTATGAAGATAATTAAACGCCTGGGTATTCAACCCTTTTTCTCTGTAGTAATCGGCAAGAAACCAGTAATCCTCCACACAATAGGGTTCTTCCAGCTCAATGACTTTATTAACCCACGTTTCCATTTCTGTAAACCTATTGGTTTTTCTGAGAAAATGATAATAATCCCTTAGAATCTCAGGATTCTCACTGTCAAGTTCTATTGCTTTCCTGAATGCACTGTCTGAGTTGTCGATTGAATCGCTTTCTGAATAGGCAATCCCTTTAACCCTGTACGCTTCCGGATCAATTGGTGCGATGTCGATAGCTTTATCAGCAGATTCGATTGCCTGTGCGTAATCCTCTCTGCCAAGATGAACATACGAAAGATCAACATAACCAACCGGCGAATTCGGATAACGCTGAATAATTTCATTTGCAACCAATGATGCCTGATCGAATTGTTCTCCCTGTGAGTAACAAAAGACAAGTCTTGACATCATGCGTATGTTGTTGGGCGAATGAGAAAGCGACTCTTTATACAGATCAATTGCTTTCTGATATTCACCTGTAAATATATAATGATCAGCGAGCATATCACGGACTTCGTCGTACGTGGGATTTATCTGAAGTGCCGCGATAAAACATTTTTCTGCGTTTGAATGGTCTCCAAGCCGCTCAAATGCAATACCGGCGTTACGAAACGTTTCGGGATTCATTACACCGAGTGAACGGCTTTTCTCGAAACATTTTATTGCGTCAGTAAAGTTGTTCATTTCCGTATGATACCAGATCAGTGTGGCAAGTACAATATCATTGTCAGGATGATACTTTTCCGCCCTTAAAAGATACCGTCCGCCTTTCCGTGTCTGATTCATCATGGAATAGGCGTAAAAAAGCCCCAAAAGACAATCAACATTAGTTTTGTCAATCTTAAGTCCATGGTGAAGATAGGGGATTGCTTTCTCAGGCTCATTCTGTTCGGAATATATGCGTGAATACAGAAAGGGAATCTCCCATTCATCGGTAAACATGTCACTATACTGATTGAGCATCTCCAGCGCTTCATCAAAAAGCCCAAGATCTACAAGCTCTTGGACCTTGTCAACAAGATCCGGACTGTCATTCCATTCTTCCATAGTTGTCCGTCGTTTTATTTCTTTACCGGAGGTGATATAATCTGTGCGGGTATTTGGCGCCGTATTAGAATATCGAGAATCCAGAGTACTACAAATCCGCAGCAAAAAGCACCAGTGATTGATAGTATGGATAATGGAGATTCAATCTGTGATGGCGCATGTATCAGCCACAATAGTGTGACAATAGCCGCTGATAAACATGGTATTCCGAACGCCATTATGAGCATCAGCGTGTCATTTATTGATCGATAGTTAAAAGTTATAGTCATATCGACTGCATAGCCTGGGGCCTGGGGTGTATATATGGTAACCATTTTATTATTCTCAATACCCGAGCATGCCCCGCATCCGCCATCACAACCCTTTGATTCACTGAAACATGGTTTTTTACCGGATGATGTATCACTAAGGATTACTTTGATAATATTCCCGCTGATAGCCTGAATTTTGCCGGTGATATTTTCCTGTCTTCTGATAATTGCCATAAACTACTCCCTGCTGTATCTGAAGAAACAGTGAAAAATTAAAATATGATCCCGTTATTAACTACGGATGAACCCTGAAAAAAGTATTCCCGTCTGATTGATGAACTGATATTGCATAGTACCTCGTATCCAATTGTATTACCTTTTAACGCAATATCGTCGGGTGTGATCTGATGTGTACCTGATGTACCAATAATAACAACCTCATCGCCTACAGCAAATGACGGTGTTTCTCCTGCGTCAACCATTATGTAGTCCATCGTGACATTTCCGGCAATGGTGTACTTTTGGCCTTTTATTAATATTGTCCCGCAATTTCCGAGAAAACGGGGGAGACCATGCGCATATCCGGCTGCAATTGTGGCAATATGTGTTTCGCATTTTGTAATGTAGTTGCCACCATAACTGACTGGTGTATTGGCGGGTACTTTTTTAATTTTTGCAACCACACTTTTAAGTGAAAGCACTGGTTTAAGATCAAGAGGAAAATCTCCGGATGGATCAGGTTTGCATCCGTAAAGTGCGATTCCCGGTCTGACCAGTGTTGTGTCGGACATGGAAAACCTCATGAGTCCTGCACTGTTTGCGATATGTATCTGTTCAGGAACGATTCCGTTGGTTTTAAGAATGTTTATGGCTTTAAAAAAGAGCAACTTCTGTTCGTTTACAGACAATGTTCCAGGCGTATCGGCTTTGGCCAGATGTGTAAAAACACCCTCACAGGTTAGGTCTGGATATTTTCGAAGATGGTTAACAAGAAGAGATGCTTCCGATGGTAATAATCCCATACGGTGCATTGCTGTGTCGAAATTGCAATGAAACCTGATAGGTGAACCAATCCGGTTCCATAATTCTAAGTCGTCAAGATCGTTTAATGCCGGAGTAAGACGATTCCTGATGCACATATCAAGCTGATCCGCTCCAATTCGCCCCAATACAAGTATGTGTCCCTGTATTCCATTTTCCCGCAACGTAAATCCTTCTTCAGGACGTGCTACAGCGAAATGGTGTACATTCCCGTGCTGTTCAAGAACTTTTGAAATAGCAACAGATCCACAACCATAGGAATTATCTTTGACAACTGCAATTATACCGGTTGTCGGAGACAGGAGAGTCCGTATCTGATCAAGATTCCATAATAAATTATCAAGTGATATCTCTACATGCGAAGCATAACTTTGTGCGTACATCGATAACTATGTCTCATTCTTCAATTCTTGTTTTAACCGTTTTCCATTCAGCATTGATATTCTGTCTGAAGAAACAACTGAAATAATTTTCGTGACATGCTGCGCCGGTCTGTTCTACCTTGAACAGAAGACAGTCACCATCACAATCTATATACATTTCCTTGACGTTTTGAACATGTTCTGATGTCTCACCTTTGAACCAGCGTTTCTGACGGGATCTGCTGAAATAGATCATAACACCTTTGTCAATTGTCTCCAGAAGCGTATCGCGATTCATGTATGCAACCATTAATACTTCGTTTGTTGCAAAATCCTGCGCTACAACAGTTACAAGTCCTTTGTCATCAAATTTTACTATGTCAATTAAGTTCATCATTGGTTCCGTTGTGATTTCAGGTTCTGATTTGTCCATTGCCTTCGACGATCCATTTGTAGGTTGTCAGATCTTCAATACCCATCGGACCGCGGGAATGCAGTTTGTCTGTTGAGATGCCGATTTCACATCCCATGCCATACTCGCTGCCATCAGCGAAACGGGTGCTCGCATTGACCATCACTGACGCACTGTCAACCTGCTGGAGAAACTGTGAGATTTCAGTTTTTGATTCAGTAATAATTGAATCAGTGTGATGTGAACTATATTTATTAATATGTTCAATGGCTTCAGATACACCGTTTACTGTTTTTACTGCGAGGCGTAAATCAAGATACTCGGCATACCAGTCGTCTTCAGTTGCCGCTTTTATTTCCGATGATAACGCCTGAGCATCTTTGTCTCCAAATAGTGTAACCTTGTTGTCAAGTAGCGACTGGATGATCATTTGCCGTTTCTTCAAAGGCAGTTTACTGTCAAGAATCAGCGTCTCCATTGCATTGCAGACTCCCGGACGTTGTACCTTGGCATTGATCACAATCGGTATCGCTTTATCAATATCACCTTTTGATGATACATACACATGGCAGATACCTTTGTAGTGCTTGATCACCGGAATTCTGGAATTTTCAACAACCATCCTGATAAGACTCTCACCACCGCGGGGAATAATAAGGTCAATACAATCCTCTTTTTTCAGCATCATATCAACAGCACTTCTGTCGGTTGATGGTATTATCTGGACAGCAGATTCAGGTAGCCCTGCACTCTGAAGTGCCTTGAAGAATAGTTTGCCGAGCGCGATATTGGAATGAATAGCCTCAGAACCGCCACGAAGAAGCACTGCATTTTGTGATTTAAGACATATTGCTGCCGCATCAACAGTGACATTCGGGCGGGACTCATAAATGATTCCGACAACACCGATCGGTACACGCACTTTGTAAATTTTCAGTCCGTTAGGACGAACGCGCTCATCGTAGGTGACACCGACATTGCTTGATAATGCAGCAACCTCCTTTAAGCCTTTGATCATTGATACAATAGCTTTATCAGAAAGTGTCAATCTGTCGATCATGGCTGATGACAGCCCTTTTTCCTGTGCGGCTTTGAGGTCTTTTCTGTTTTCCTTTTGAAGCGTTTCCGTTTCGGTTTTCAGTAGCTTTGCCATTGCAAGAAGTGCCTTGTTCACTTTTGAAACAGGGATACTCTGTAATTCAAGTGCTGCTTTTTTCGCATTACTGCAGATTGTGTCAATTTGTTTTAAAAGAGCTGTCATATGTATGTACCTTTACAAATTAATTTCCGGTTAATGTGCTGATTACTAATAAATAACAAGATTGTTTCTGTGAATTATTTCATCAAAGCTTTTATGGCCGATGCGTTGAGGTATTTCGGATGTCCTGCATCCGCGCAACAAGCTCGCATCATCGGATGAATAATTAACCAGACCGCTGCCGATAACGGTATTGTTTTCTGAAACGATTTCCACTTTGTCACCAGCCCTGAACGTTCCATGAACACTTTTTACACCAGCGGGCAAAAGACTTTTTCCCTTTTCGGTAAGTGCATTTAACGCCCCGTTGTCAACTATTATTTTCCCGCATGACTGACCGGCATATGCAATCCAGCGATGACGCGACGACATCTTCTTATCTGATGGTACAAAAAGTGTTGCACAGCGGTCATCAGAAAGAACACTTGAAAGTCTCTGATCATAGCCATCACCGATAAGCGCATGAATCCCCGCGCGGGTTACGGTCTCTGCAGCCTTGAGTTTTGTTGACATGCCGCCGACACTGATTTCTGTTTTTTTCTCACTGACAAGTTTGTGAATGTACGATGAAAATTGTGTAACAACAGGAATATGTTTTGCTGTTTTATCGGTATGCGGATTTTTATCATACAATCCACCTACATCAGTAAGGTTGACAAAAACATCTGCACTTGTCAAAAGCGCAATCTGTGCCCCAAGGGTGTCATTATTGCCAAACTGTATTTCCTCGACGCCGACTGAATCATTCTCGTTTACAATTGGTATCACGTTTGAATCAAGTAACTGAAAGAATGTATTTCTCAGGTTAAGATACCGTTTCTTACTTCGTAAATCATCCCAGGTAAGCAGTACCTGACCAATAAGTATGTTGTATTCCTCAAAATATTTTTCATACATGTTCATGAGACGGTTCTGTCCGATACTTGCACACGCCTGCTGCATTGGAATATTGGAAGGCCGTTTCGTAAGGCCAAGGGCTTTCATACCGTGTGCTATTGCTCCGGATGAAACAAGAACCACCCGGATTCCTGCGTTGTGAAGTGCAACAAGGTCATCAATAAGACGCTTGACACGTGCCTCGTGTCCGGTCGCCGTAAGAATGCGGCTTCCTGTTTTAACAACAATGGTTTTTATCGAAGAAATTTCGCTTCTTAGCAGTAGACTCTTTGTTTTCATTGAGAATCATCTTCCACCAGTAGCAGCCGCCTGGCATTTTTTCTCAAGGTCGAGAATAAAGTTTTCAAGCTCCCTGGTTTTTCTGGAGAGAGAATCCCGGTCGTCTGTACATTTTTTTAATTGGTCACTATTTGATTCGATAAGCAGTTTTCGTTGAACCTGCTGCTGATCTTTTTCTTTACTTTCTCTGCTTTTCTGTTGCTCGAGTTTATACGTGGATCCCTGGTATTCTTTTTCAAACGATTGCATGGCAACAAGAATCCTGATCCATGACTGAGCTTCATGTGTTTTAATATCACGAGGATACAGCGTTACAAAATTTTTAAATTCGCGAAGTGCAGCTTCCCAGCTTGCAAATGGATTATCGTAGTAAACGTTGATATACCCCAGGTAAAACTGTGCAAGTCTTGCAGCATCGGTTTCAGCATGAGCATCACGGATCTTTGCAAATTTGACTTTTGCATATTCATAATTTCCCACTTTGAAAAGTGAGTCTGCTTCAAAGAATAGTTGCTGGTCATAGGAATACCGCTTTGCAGCGCATCCTCCCAAAAACAAAGTTGTTGCAAAAAGTAAAAGTAAAATTTCTATGAGTCGTATCATGTAGTGTCTGCAACCGTTATTTTGATGATTTGTCAAGATTAATCATTTGTTCACCGCTCGATGTGTAATCTTCAACGACAGGATTTTTAATTTCTCTTAGTTTTTTGGTTACGCGTGAAATACGTTCTGTTTCCTCCAGAATCGTACGAACCCGTTCCTTTAATTCATCCGGATACTGCTCCATCATCATCTCAAGAAACTGGGCATTCCCGGAGATAATCATTAAAGGGTTATTGATTTCATGGTTTACTGATGCAACTACTTCACCGATCGCTGCAAGTCTTCTTGATTGAATCAACTCCTCCTGCACATTTTTAAGATCGACTGACATCTGAAAAAATGCATTGGCAAGATCACCAATCTCATCATTGGAATATCCTGATGGATTAAAATTGAAATCCCCTTTTCCAATCGTACTTGCAGATTCTTTCAACTTGCGAAGCGCATTGGTAATTGCACGGGAAAAAAACAGGCCAAAAATAAGCGCGAAAACAGTCACTCCACAGATAATGTAGAGCGTCATCTGTTTTACATTTGCAACACGTGATTCAATCTCCTTGATTCTGATATTAGTCTGTTCATCGATCAGGTTTACAGATTCGTCAAGGAGCGTCGTGAATTTCTTATCACCATCATCAATGACATTGCGCCATATCGGAATCTTTGATGCATTTAGGGTGTTACCATGATTTGCAACAATGCTGTCAAACATATTACCGTAAAGGCCGTTATAGAGTTTAAGATTTTCATTGTTTGATCGCAGCGTTGCTAATGCCATGTTTGGAGGGTCAAACAGGTTTTCGACAACAATTGATGAATCAATCAGATTCACATAATCGATTTTAGTCTTGATACTGTCAAAAAGAAGATTTATTCTCACATCAACTTCTTTGAATCTCTGCACAGATTCTGTTCTTCCGATACGCTCAAAACTAATTATACTCGTACCCTGTGCACCATGAAGAGCGCGGAGTGAGAGTAGATGGTTTTTAATCTCATTCTGGTACTTTAAAATCTTGGAGCTGCTGTTGACATTCTCAATTTTTGAAACGATCACCATAAAAAATACATTGAGAAATATAACAAACAGAAAGCCGCTGTAAAGTTTAAGAGCTATTGAAATTCGCATTTTTATGTATCAGTCCCCCGCCCGTAAACAGATTATATCCGTAAGTAAAAATATATTATGGTGAGCAGTTAGTTTTGTAATCATTATATATATAATCCTGTTTATTTATTCTATCGTAAACAAGTACTACAGGCAATATAATTTTTAAAAATCATGTCCGGCTGAAAAATATATCGTAGGTTGAGTTCTAATGCCCATGCGATTCAATGATTTAGCTGTTTGCCCGAAAGAAAGTATCATTGGACCGACAGGAGACTCGTATGCAAGTGAAATTCCAAGACCAAGTGGTGCATATTTAATAAACTGGTCAGGGAGTTCATCGGATGTATATTGGCCCTTTTCCCAGACATTACCCCAGTCAATTATTGCACTTGCATGAAATTTACCTGAAATCTGAAGTCTGTAATCAACATGAAACAACCCAAGCAAATCTCCGGAGAGTGCACGGGGTTCCAGACCGACAAATTGAACCATGCTATAAACACCAATCTCGCGGTTTCGTTGCTCAGGAATCATGCCGCCGAGATAACGTCGCTCAACTTCCGGTAATCTGGTATTGGCCCATGCAAGCTGAAACCTGGGAGTAAATGTGTGAATCCGGTTTATTGTAAAGCTCTGCTCAAGTCCACCAATTGCATTAAACAGGTAATGAGAATTAATTTTTTTCCATGAGCCATCAATAATGACAAAATGCCGTGAACCGCTTTTAGCAAACGGAAACTTATCCATGGAATCAATATTCAGCTTTAATAACCAGGATGGGAGTGTCTTAAAACTTAAACCGAAATAGTCATCAAGTGCACTTTTATTGGAAACCTGAATTTTGAACCGCTCTATTTTTAGTCCAGCCCCAAAGAGTGCAGATCGCCCGATTGACGTACCCGTGAGTATCAGGGCTCCACTTTTTGTCAGTGAACGCTCATTGTGGACAATCTGATCAGGACCATCGGTACTGTCATTGTAAATAATTTCCCTTTGAAATATCCTGTCTTTTGAGATATACATCTGTACCAGAAGGTTGTTTGCGAAATTTGATGTAAACAGATGTTTTGCCTGAAGCTCCATCGAGTACTTTTCACGGCGTAATCCATACTGCAGATGTAACAGTGCCTGTATGCCGCTGCCAAAAAGATTTTCGTACGCCGGTTGAATAAATCCCTCACCAAGATGAAATTCATCAAAACGTAAACCAAATCGCATTCGTAAATATTTTTTTTCCTCTACTGTAAATTTAATCTGATTGTTTGTGTCAAGTTCAAGATTGACATTTCTAAATAGGTTGGTTGAGTAGACAGATGATAAAATCTTCGGTAATTCGGTACAACTGATTGAGTCATGTTCTTTTAATCCTGATGCTGTTTTAATAATGCTGGTGCGTGTTTTCAGATTGCCGGTGACAGAAATGGACGTAATTCCAAATTTTTCATCGTCGGAGATTGCACAGGAATCATTAGCATGAGTATACAGACCGGAATCAATGTGCTTGGATTGCCCCGATGATGTATCTGATGCTTTGTTAATAAGTTTCTGAATTTCCGGAATTGCAGCTTTAGTTGCCTGATAGCCGAGGTTGATTAATGTATCAATACTTGAAAAATCGCTGTTTGTTATAGTGTTAATTGATGGAGTTATGACAATGTCTGCCAGTGCACGATCCTTTTCCTTTTGCATTCGTATGCCGATAGACGCAATCTGGTCAACGAAATGTACAGGGTTGTCAAGATCTTTTTTTTGCCAGAGCTCAGAGGTGACATCAATAGCGACAACAACCTTGTCAGATAACTCTCTTGCTACGCTTACAGGTATATTTGCACTCAGTCCGCCATCAAGCAGTATCATGTTGTCAAGATGTACAGGGGAGTACGCAAGCGGAATCGCACAGGATGCCCTGATTGCAGTCGAAATGTTTCCTTTTGAAAAAACAACTCTTTTACCACTTAGAATATCGGTCGCGACGATCCGTAATGGAATGGGCAGACTGTCAAAATCCATCCCGGCTTTGTATTGAGGAATGGTAAACCATGGAACTGTATGATTGTAAACAGCCTGACCATATGACAGTGCTGTCGGTAGAATCAATCGCATATCGTCATCAAACTGCATTTCCCATAAATAATTCTGCGATTCGGTTTTGTCGGAGACAAATTGACGTGTACGGGAAACACTATTACTGAATAATGAGTTCCAGCTTATTTGACGCGCATGAGATTCAATAAAAGCCGGTGAGTATCCGCAAGCATAAAAGCTTCCGATAATCGCTCCCATGCTGGTAGCAACGATACACGATGGTTTCATGCCGCACTCGTCAAGTGCACGCAGGACTCCGATCTGAGCCAGGCCCCTTGCTCCGCCACCGCTTAATACAAGCGTGAATGTAGTATCGGTTTGTGTACCGGCAGGTACCGGACCGGATGTGCACAGGATGAAAAGCAATAGTAGCTTTACAAAGAGATGTTGGGATTGATTCATTCGATGGTGCTCGAAAAATGGTGTATGTGCATGGTTGTAGTTATCTGTTGTTGTGATTAATGTTACGCAATGGTGTCTCTGGTTCAGTATTTTAAATTGAAAAAACTATGTAAGATATTGTTATTAAAATATATACAAGGCAATTGATGGCGTTTCCGACATACCACATAACACCAACATATTAACTACCGGCAATTGCTCCCTGGAAACCGCTGTATTTCACTGCTCTGCAACCATTCTCAAAATACAATAGTGTACATCAGATTGCCTATAGTATAAGCGTATCATTTAATCACAATGGTGAATAATGATATGGACATTCTCATAATTGTAAGCAGTATGAGAAAATGGTGATTAATCATAGTCATTATTCATGAAAAAAACGGATGGTAACGGGTATGTTATTGATTTATTTAGGTGATAATAATCACATGCGATGCATTTCAGACAACAGCAGATTGTGCACGGTAATTGCTATATAAAAATCTGATCCAGGTTCCAAATGTCTGGTTTATACTGTTTTTGCCGTTTAGCCAATGATTGTTGAATGTATGAAATACCACTGTTCTCTGCTACTTTGCGCGGTCATTTTCCAACTGGTTTTAACTGCAGAGTTTCAACTTCCTGTAGATTCTGATGATGCATTGAGAATGCTGGAAAGCAGAACACTTGACAGTATTACCTGGCAAACGATAGAGCCATACTACACAATTCCACTCAATGTTCCATCCGGTGATTTTCTGATCCTGAAAAGAATTTTCCCCGAAATTTTAAAACAGTTGCCAGCAAAACAGATAATCAGCGAAAAATATTCACCGTGGCGTGAGGAGCAGATTGCCCTCTTTTTTGAAGATTACCCTCAGATGATTGAATTTGAACCGATACTTGATTTTACCGGTAGTGATGCATATAAAGGTACCATGAATTTTTCAATAGCCAATTCAGGCGTTGATAATACCGGGATAGTTCATGCAACATTCAGCCTCATACCGGTGAAGTGGCTGATATTGCGTGGACGAAGTAATGTGCATGGTGACCAATTCCGATGGTTAGACCGTTCGATAACTTTTCGGCCTTCAAAATCGCTGTTATTACAAATAGGAAATATAGACTGGCCGGATGAGTACGGATTGATGTCCGGCCGGTTTTCTCACAATAACAGTAATGACTCATGGTATAGCAATTGGCTTTACGGAAATGCACTTTTATGGAATGGCTTTTGTCTTAGTTATACAAACGATAACTTTTCCGGTGATTATCAGGTACACAGTTCATTGTACGGACATATACTTGATGATAATACACAATATTCGCTGCTGTCAGGATTCACGTTCGGGGCGAGTCAGGGCATTGATGCATATCTTGTAATAGATAAGAGTAACAAACGGCAAAACAGTATCTATGGAGGTATCACCTATCAGTTTGATACTAAAAAAATTACTATGAACCTCACTGCCGGTGCAACATCACAGAATCATCACGCTATTCCATTCCATGTAATTCTGAAATACACATATGCTACCGGCAATTGTAATGTCTCTTTTTGCCATTATAATGATACTTCGGGATTACATAAAAGTCAGAAATTGTATTCCAGTATGCTTGCTGTTTCCGATACACGTTCGTTTACGAAAATTACGAGTATTGACATTTTGAATAAATTCCGTTATTCAGAATTCCCATCGATGGGAGTACGGTTGACAAGTACGTTGATTGATTTCAGGCCGGATTATTACAAAATCAGGTTTATGCTTGACGATGAGATAGCGAGTTTTAACTGGAAAACCTTTGTGTCTGCGAAATTGACAGACAAACAGGAAAAATACACTTCCGGAGGAACTCTCAAATTTACAGGGTTTAAGCCTCTTGGTATGACGTTTGATGGCAAAGTAGCATTCAGTAATGGCAATCTCAAGCTGCAACGTCTGACTGTACAGATAAGCACAATGCCTGTAAAGAGTGTAATGATACATCCTGCATTTCTTCTGAAGCAGCATAATTATGATTCTCCTATGGAGATGTCCTGTGAGTTCAGAACAGTAATTACACTCTGGAAGGGAACAACATCTCAAATAAGGATTAAATGTCCATTGCAAAAGAACCGTTTTCGGGAGGAACTGAAATTTGATTGTAAAGCATCATTTCTTTTTTAACATTACTGTTTGTATAGCGGTAATCTGTTTTTTCAATTGTCACACCACAAATTTAGATGAAAGTGAATTTGTTTTTGCTGTGGCGGATGTCGGACAGGGGCTTGCTCAAATCGGTGTACAAAATGATACTGCTATTGTGTGGGATCTTGGTACCATGGAAATGTTTGGTAATGTCAAAACTTTATATAGAAAACTCGGATCACCATATATAAAGTATATCGTCATTTCACATGGTGATCTGGATCATTGTGGCGGTCTGCGTGGTATTGATACTGAAATCAGATGGAGTGGCAGAATTATAGTAAGTCCCTTTGAGGATACATCGTCTTTGAGAAAACTGTATCATTCACCTGGTTTCATATCATTTGATGTACTATCTGCGGGAAAACAGTTACAGGTTTTTGGTGATGTAAACATCGAATGTTTGTGGCCGGACAGTACTGCCGATTTAACTGACAAAAATACATCAAGTTTTGTTTTTTTACTTAAGCATGGTAGAAATTCCTGTTTAATTACCTCTGATATTGATTCGATAACTCAGCGAAAAATAATTGCAGGAAACCGATCAATTCAAACTGACATTATGGTTGTGCCTCATCATGGAAGCAGTAACTTTTCTATGCTTTTTTTTCAGTATGTTAATCCTGAACATGCTGTTATTTCCTGTGCACGTAATAACAGCTTCGGACATCCCTCGCAGGAAACATTAAAAACCCTGATAGCACTGAACGCAAAGATCAGTTACACCTTTCAGGGTGGTCATTTATTTTTTAGAAGCAATAATTATTATTGGGTTTTATATTAATACTATGGAATTATGACGAAACAGATAATTATTTTAATGAAGTCCATTATGGACGGACAATTACTATATTATTTAAAATCAAATACTTACTTTTTTTTAACTGAAGTGTTGTTGCAACAAAGCTTTAATTTTGGTTCAGAATCAGGTGGTTTGTGCTTTAAGAGGGTAAAGAATGTCCTTTGAGACACAGAAAAATTTCGTTGGGAAAACGCAAAAGTTAATCCTCGCTGAAGCACAATCAGAGCGTTGGATATCCTTCATAAGATTTATTTTTTCCTGCCTATTTTTGCTATACGCAACATTTCAATCACTAATTGGAAAAACCGCACTTGTCCCGTACATCGTTCAATTGATTGCATCACTGGTGATTTGCTCATACAGCTGGTACAGCATTTCCCATCGAAGAAAAACGGTAATTACCACGAATGAACGAGTTTTACTTTTTGAAGTGGCTCTGGCAGATATTGTAACAGTATCGCTGATTACTTTTTCCTTTTATCTGAATGGAGCGGCTTTTTCTCTGATTCAGGGCTCGTTTTTTGCAGTTTTTCTTCTTCTGATTACATTTACAGCGCTTCACTATGAAGCCAGGTTATCGTTTTTCAGCGGTGCTGTAACACTGATTTGCTATACAATCCTATTCTTTATATTTATGTGGGGCAGAGTACCTGCAACACCAGAGTTGATTGCTGATTATATCATAAAAGTTTTATTAATTATGACAGTCTCTGTCCTTGGTTCCATTATCTCCCAGAATAACTCAAAAATAATTCAGCAGGTTATTACATCAGAAACCCGGTATCACAATCTGGTACATCGTTTACCGGAGATGCTTTTTACACTTGATTCAAAAGGAAATTTTCTCTATTCAAATATTGCGAGCCATTCCATATTGGGAATTCCTGCCAAGATTTTAATAGGAAGGAATATTAGAAATTTCCTTGTAAATCCTGATTCGCTGCGTCTTGATAAAGGTGGTATTAAGGGAACATTCGAGATTTTTGATTCAGAGCAAAATCGTCGTTTCGTTGATCTGGTTATCCAGGCAGTCGATGATGAGGGCAAAAGTGCTGCTGCCTTTGATGGCCTGATGTCGGATGTTACCGATAGGGAGCTGGCAATTTGTCAGCGGGAAGAGATGGTTAACAGACTTTTTCAGTACCAGAAAATGGAGTCACTCGGAACTCTTGCCAGTGGTATGGCGCATGATTTCAGCAATATCCTTCAAACAGTGAATGATCTCTCCACAATTGTTGACAGGGAAAGTAACGAACCACATACCAAAAAACGGATGAAATTAATCTATGAGACACTTGTTGATGCTCGTTTTTTGATTTCCGAATTACTGGCTCTTGGCAGAAAAAAGCCGCTTGATCACAGATCTATCAACCTGATTGATTTCTTTAATACCATCATCCCGCAATTTTCGAATCAGCTTGGAGCGAATTATTCTATCGAATTTGAATGTAATGAGGAACAGATATGGGTGTTGGCAGATCCTGATTACCTTAAACGCATATTTCAGAATCTTTTTGGAAACGCCCGTGATGCAATGCCGGATGGTGGCGTGATTACGGTTACCTGTGAGTCATACCGGGGTGATGACGACGTTGGTATAGTGTCAATAAAGGTCGGTGATACCGGCACCGGAATACCGCCGGAATTAACAGAAAAGATTTTTGATCCATTCTTTACAACTAAAAAAACGGGTAAGGGAACCGGGTTGGGACTTGCACTTGTCAGACGGATTATCATGCTTCACAATGGTACTGTTGCTGTTGAAAAAACCGGATTTGATGGAACTGTTTTCAGGCTCGAAATGCCTGCAAGCGATGATGAAGCAGGACATGATTATGATACAAAAACGATGCTCCAGAATCGTCAGACCGCAAATGTTCTATTACTTGATGATGATCCCAAAATTCGTGAGGTTCTGAAAATCTTCCTGAAAGAATTCAAGTACACTGTTTTTGAAGCGTCTGCACCGGAGGATGCTCTTCAGTGGATGAAAAATCCTCAGTCGAATTGCGATGTGCTGATAATGGACTGGAGACTTGGAAACGAAAACCCCCATTCGGTTATCAGATTACTAAGAAGAATAAAAAAAGATATCATTGTCATTGTAGTTTCCGGATACCCGCCAAATCATAAAAGTATCGAGGAAATGAAGATTACAAAATGGTTTACGAAGCCATACGACAAAAATCAACTGGATATTGAGATACAGCGCTCGCTTCACAAATTAGTCAAATCCCGTAAGTCCTGAGTTTTGGGTTGTTAGCTGTTAGCTGTTAGCCACTTGCTACTTGCTACTTGCTACGCACAGCCACAAGGACTGTACATAGACTTGTGGGATTATGTTACCTGTTGTTTCTGACGGTATTTATCGGGGGTGGTACGTTCAAATTTCAGGAAATACTTTTCCATCTCTTTTTCATCAGCAAAACCGCATTTGTCGGCGATTTCATTTTCTTTACAGAATGATGATCTGAGACGCTCTTTGGCAATCTCAATTCTCAGATACATAAGAAAGTGGTTAAATGAAAGACCTGTAAGGTTCTTGACAAGGTTGGATAGTTTCTTCGCAGAGATATGGAGTTCACGTGCTACGATATCGACGGAAAGTTTTTTATAGGTAATCTGCCGGTCTACAGCATCTTTAAGGTTATCAAAGAGTTTTTGTTCTGCTTCAGTTTTTTCAATCGCTGTTTTTAGCCTTGGTTTTCTAAGCTGATTGATAACTAATGCAATAAGCAGGGTAATACTTAGTCCGGCAATAAAAGCAATTGCGCCAATCAGAAACAGACTCTTCGAGAGAGGTTTAGGTGTTTTGTAGAGCGAATTAAATATCATCGGGCTTCGTGTGTCGTATATGCCGCTTTTGGCCCAGGCAATTGTTGCAATCTGATTATTTTCATTCAACGCTTTGAGAATAATATTACAGGACAGGGAGTCCGGAATTGAATCTCTGAATGCTTTTTTGGGAATAGGGAAGAAGACTTTATATCCTTTGTAATCATCTTTTTCGATAGAATAATGAAAATCGCAATTAGCCTGTTTTGAAACCATTTTGAATGCACCATTTTCATCAAATGACGGCTGGTAGCTTACCCGGTTTGGTATACCTGTGAGTGGTATGGTAAATGCAATGATATCCTTGGTGGGATAAGGTTTGCGTCCAAGTGTAGGATCGATTAATATTTCTATTCCACATTCAGAAAGAACTTTCTCAGATATATTTGTGTTGAAAAATGGATCATCAACTTCAATATAGAATGCCAACTCTTTTTCATTCCAGTAGATACTGGATCTGATTTTCAGATTGTTCCGGTTGGATGCAATTTTTATCGTATCTGTTGTCAAACGCTTTGTTCCGCTGTGCTCATAGTAAATTGTTCGTTTATCACTATTAATGGGCTGATGGGCAAAGAAAATGCCATCACGCTGAATAGTTTCAATATCACCATTGCGTTTACTGATTTCAGCGAGAAATGCAACACCGGTAAAAAGCTGATTGGGAATAAGTGAAATATCCCAGATAAATTCGTATGGTGCACGGCTTTTTGAGCCCAGAGATACAATGATTCCTGAATCACTTTCGTTTGAAAAGTAACGTGCCTGCAGTTCAATCTTACTGACATTATTACAGGTCGATTCAAGAAGTAGCGTACAACTTGGGGATGTTATGGTCTTTCCGGGGACTGGTTTTACAAATTGAGCACAGTTTTGAACTGGAGATGTCTGTGAATAACTGCAGACAACTGCAACCGGTAACAATAAAAAAACTCTTGTGATAAAAGAATTGAGTCTATCAAAAACAGTCATGAGATTTCCTTTGTAGTAAAAATAGTCCCGGATTTGAAGAACTGACAAATAAATCAGTAGCTTAACAAATCATACACTTCAGAAGTGGTAACAGGGTATGTATTTCCTGCTGATCCGATTTCTAAATGTGTAGATCTATAATATAATGCGCTGCCATCATTTCATCAAGTGGATATAAAATGGACGCAGCAGGAATCGAACCTGCGACCTCCGCGATGTGAACACGGCACTCTAACCGACTGAGCTATGCGTCCTGATTCAGGGTAAGATAATTTCCTGCCAGGAAAGTGAAAACGACTAAATCAATCTACTAATAGTCTTATGTTTTTGCAAGATTATTTATGATAAATGTTTATTTAATCCTGAAAAGATATCGCATCGAACCATCACTGCTGGTAGCGATGATGATTTGAAATGAGAAAACTTTTAATAACCTTAAGCAAAATTCAATTCTGCGCTTTATATTATGTATTGACAGGTAACAGATATTGGGAGTAATTACAAAATATTTCAATAAAATAATCAAAATAAGATAGATTCAGCGGTTGTCTGTTTTTCAGAATGAGCTCTTGACGTTTTGCTAAAAAAGGAACTAAAAAAAGCAGCAGACGTTTTGCTTTTTTTACAGCAATAGTTTATGGCAGGTGCACTGGAATCTTTTATCATAATGGTCAGGTAAGAAAATTTGAAATTAAGTTTCTTTTCATATAATGTTGTGATTTATATTCATCAGGTTAAAGTACTTGCAGCGGTATCTGCATATACTGAAAATGCTTTGAGTAGTCAATTTAAGCGGGTAATTCATCAGATTAACTGACTGGTGTAACGTTAGTAATAAATGGTATCAGTGCAAACCAGCCTGATACAATTCAGATTTGTTAAGACAGATTCTTGAAATTCCGGTTTGCAGTGGGGAGAACGCAGCTGGAGGATCAAATATCGGGTAATATTCAAGAGGAGAAGGTA
>CAYMGX010000029.1:0-37583 GCA_964390065.1 uncultured Fibrobacter sp.
AAGTTTTGGTGACTGGTATGCGCTCAGGAGTGATCTCAAGCGACCGATCGGATCAGTAGTACCACTGTCGGTTTGAACACCGTTAATTTCCCATGACGTGGCTCGGGCAGAGAAGGTCATGAACGGGTCACCACCAAGAAACGAGTACCGTGCTACCGTATCACCACCGACAACACTTTCAAGTAAAAAACTGTATTTTTCTTTTTTAAAGAGTTTAAGCCATACAGAAACCGGAGTTTCAGTATCTGCAAGTACCGTTTTTACGACAGGAATAACTGTGTAATTTGCTGCGAGTTTCTTTATTTCATTAATATCCGGATAGATCACAGGAGACCTTTCGTGAATAGTAGTCAGTAGGCTGTAGTCAGTAGTCGGTAGAGATTGAGTACCTGTCTGATCAACCGTTTGCAAATCAGGAGCAGGTTAATGTCCATACCCCGTTTCATCTGACACCAATAAAATATGTTTTGTCATGCAGTGTCGGGTTGATGAATTTTTTAATAAAAACAGTTATTTATTTTAATTTTGGTATGCACTTGGTTGGTGTAAAAATCATTTTTGAAACAAATAACTCAAGCACCACTGATTACTCCGTCGCCTCTCTCCACTCGTGGAGAAAGGGAGCACGAAACTGCTCGTTATGTGCCACCGGTCACTGTGTCGTGCGCACCAACGCTCAGACATTTGAAATCGCCAAGTGGTAAGACGAAGAGTAGTTTTAAAACATGCGGTGGTGTGCGGGATAGGGAAGAGGTTTTTGACAGTGTCAAGGCGTTGAGGTTCGTGTGTGAATTCAAACTGCGGAGAGGAAAAGCGTGATTGGCTTTCGTAAATTGTCCGCGAAAACAGGGCTTAATTGTTCAACAATTTCAAGGTCCCGGAATATCCGGTACGTACAGTTTACGTACCGGCATATTGATAAATCAAATCACATAAACTGCTTCAAATTAAACTTCGGTTTAACCGTCTTCAGTTTATTCGAACCATCATCCTTTTTGAACTTATTGGCAAGATCCTTTGCGGACATCTGCTGAGGTTGTTGTTTTGTAAACTGTTTTTGACCCTTGTTGTCCTGCGGTTTCGATTGTGATTGACCCTGCGGGCGGCCATCACCGGTTTTCATTGATAATGATATGCGCTTTAATTCTGCATCAATCTGCATGACCCGTACCTTGACAACCTGACCGACTTTCACCACTTTCATCGGATCGGTTACAAATGAATCACTCAGCTCCGATATATGTACAAGACCGTCCTGGTGCACCCCGATATCAACAAATGCTCCGAAATTAGTCACGTTGGTGACAGATCCTTCAAGCCACATTCCCTCTTTAAGATCCTTGATCTCAGTTACTGCATCATTGAATTTTGCATAACTGAATTCAGCCCGCGGGTCACGTCCCGGTTTCTCAAGCTCCTGAATAATATCTTCAATTGTCGGCAATCCGACATCATCGGTGACAAATTGTTTTTTGTTAATTGACTTAATAAGTATGTTGTTGCCGATAAGCTCATTAATTGTTGTCTTGAGTTCATCAGCCATCTTTTTAACAAGATCGTAACGTTCCGGATGTACTGATGAATTGTCAAGCGGATTTTTCGCTCCGGTGATACGCAAAAAACCGGCAGATAGCTGGAACTTCTTTTCACCAAGACCAGGAACCTTCATGAGCGATTGACGCGATGTGAATGCTCCGTTTTGATTGCGGTAGTTGACTATGTTTGCTGCAATAAGCCGGTTCAGCCCTGAGACATATTTGAGCAGCTCTTCAGATGCAAGGTTCACATCCACTCCAACACGGTTTACACAACTTTCCACAACTGCATCAAGTGAATCCTGCAGTTTTGTCTGGTTGACATCATGCTGGTACTGGCCTACACCAATAGCTTTGGCATCAATCTTTACAAGTTCAGATAGTGGATCCTGTAAACGACGGGCAATTGAAATCGCACCGCGTACTGTAAGGTCAAGATCAGGAAATTCCTTGATTGCAACATCAGAAGCACTGTACACGGATGCTCCTGATTCGCTGACAACAACACTGGTCGGGCGTTCTTCCGGTGGTAGCTCTTTTAATACAGATTTAACAAAATCATCAGTTTCGCGGCTTGCAGTTCCATTGCCGATTGCAATCAGCCGTACATTATATTTCTTTATGTAAATTAGCAGGATACCCCGTGCCTCATCAGTTTTTTTCTGAGGTTCATGAGGGTATATTGTGGCGTTTTCAATAAATTTCCCGGTGTCATCAAGGACAGCAAGTTTACAGCCGGTACGAAAGCCCGGATCAAGACCGATAATTGATTTACGTCCCGCAGGGGCAGATAAAAGAAGTGCTTCAAGATTTTCACCGAATACTTTAAACGCCTCTTCTTCCGCTTTGTCACGAATCTCTTTGCGGATCTCGGTTTCTGTTGCCGGATGAAGCAGTCTGTTGAAGCTGTCGGCCGCAGTGGTACGCAGCAGTTCCGCAGCAGCACTTGATGGATTTTTGATAAGTTTTGATTCAAGATAATGCAATGCACTTGCATCCGGTATACCAAGTGACAAACGGAGAACCTTTTCATGTTCACCGCGAAGCATCGCAAGAATGCGGTGTGATGGCAGTGTGCGGACATTTTCCTTGAAATTGTAATACATCTCATACTTGGTTTTCTGACCCTCAAACTCTTTTTTAACCGCACTTACCATCAGACCCTCGTCATGTGCAAGATCACGCAGCCATTTACGGATATCTGCATTGTCAGAAAGCTCTTCTGCAAGAATATCACATGCCCCCTGTAAGGCTTTTTGCGCTGTGTCAACATCTTTTTCAGGGTTAAGGAACTCTGCTGCTTTTGCCTGAAGATCACAATTAGCATCCTGCAGGTCGAGCAGCCAGCGTGCCAATGGTTCGAGCCCTGCTTCTTTTGCTTTGGTTGCACGTGTGGTACGTTTTGGTTTGTAGGGAAGATAGAGATCTTCAAGCTCAGTCTTACTCAACGTTGCTTCAATTCTTGCCTTGAGTTCAGGAGTTAATTTACCCTGTGATTCGATACTCTCGATAATCGTAGCCCGTCGTTCATCAAGTTCCTTATAGTAAGTATACTTCGCCTGTAAATCACGCACCTGAATTTCATCAAGGGTGCCGGTACGTTCTTTACGATAACGGGCGATAAATGGAACAGTCGCACCTTCATCAAAAAGAGCGATCGTGTTTTCAACTTGAAAGAGCTGAAGATTAAAATCGGTAACCAGTTGAGCAATAATATTCATGAAAAAAAACTCCATAAAAATATGTGACGCGTAACGCGTGACACGTGACCATAAAAAACAATGAGTTGCGAATTATTTCATAAAGTATTGGCGTAAATTATAGCCGCTGAAAGATTCGCAGGGTAAAAAGATACTTCCTGAGCAGTGTGTTCTGCCAGTTATTAGCTTGGGATTTTGAATACCCGCCTTACCTGAGAGTTTTATGGAAGTTTAAAATGGCCGACAGTTTGATTAAGATCGCTGGTGATTTGAGTAAGCGTTACAGCACTTTCTTTAATACCCGAAACGCGTTGTGCAGTTTCTGATGCATTCTGATCAACATCAACAATAAGCTCGGTTATTTTACTGATATTTGAAAAGGAGTCCTTGACGTTTTGAGCTGTTGATTTTGCGGATGTGTTCGACTGTGACATATCTCTGGATATATTCTGTATTGTCATGCTCTGTTGTTCGACGGCACTAACGATTGTTTGGGAATAGGAGTTAATTTCATCAATAACCGTTGAGATCTTTGTAACAGCATTGACAGCATTGGATGAACTTTGTGAGATTTCCTTGATCAGATTCTGGATTTCATCGACAGATTTTTTAGTTTTAACAGAAAGAGCCTTGACCTCATTGGCTACTATTGCAAAACCTTTTCCGGCACTACCTGCAGTAGCTGCTTCAATAGTTGCATTCAGGGCAAGAAGGTTGATGCTGTTTGATACTGTTTTAATTACGTCAAGAACCAATGCCACTTTAGTGTTGATATCTTTCAGATGTTCCATTTGATCAATAGCATCTTTGGCTTGTTTTGACGCTTCATTGGCGATAGTCAGCTCTGCCTGACAATTTTTTGATACTTCATTTATCGACAGACTCATTTGCTCGATTGCGTTAGTAATATTGTCAATAGTTGATGAAATATCTTCAGTTGAGGATGAAACGTTTTTCAACGATTCAGTTGCGCTGGTAGCACTTTGTGCTGATTGCGATGTTTTCTGAGAAGTTTGAAAAGCGTTTTTTGAAATACTGTCTGCAGTCTCAGAGAATGAATTTGCTTTTTGACCGATAACACCGGAAAAACCCTTGATTTTTTTTACCATTTCAGCTACTGATTTAATGGTGTTGTTAAGAGCATTGGCAATATCTGCGGTTTCATCTTCTGACATAACAGTACATGTGTGTGTCAAATCCCCCTTCCCCAGTGCAGTAACTGATGCAACTACGGAATGGATGGGAGTAATAATCCGATTAATTAAAATTACTGTTAAAAGGCCGGAAATAACAAGAAAAAGAAGCGATACCCCGATAGAAAGCCAGATCACTTTACTGATCTGTTTCTTGATGCTGTCAAGTGATATTCCTACGACAACCGTACCATATGTCCCCTTGGCTGTTTTAATAGGAGTCGATTTTTCAATGAACTTGTCGGAAATAATAATCTCTTTTGAAAATGATGTTCTTGATGTGTCAAGAGAGTATTCTTTGGGATTATATCCATTAATAAGACTGTTGTTTTCATCGAAAATTAAAACATACGATATCTGTTGTTTGCTTTTTATCGTTTCATAAGCCTGTGTCATTGCTTCAAAATCACCGGCTTCAAGCGCGATACCAAAGCCATATGATAACAGATCTGCAGTTATGTCAATCTGGTCAGCCAGTGTTCGTTTCAATTCAACTGCTTTGTTTTGCGGGAAATAGATTGTAACGATACCTGCAATTACAACAATAGTCACTATAGGAATTAATAGAATTTTATTTCTAATGCTCCCTTTGATACCCTTGACCATGTCTGTCCTCAGTGTTGTTTTGGATAATATTCGAACGTCTGTGATGAGGGTTACCTGAAACCCCTTAATTGTTAGAGTAGTACTATGAAAATTCTAACGGTTGTAATATTGTATTATACGTGTTCGCCGGATTATTTCAACTCAAATAATACTTTTACAGCATCAGTGACCTTTTGTTTTGTAACGTATCCGACCCCTTGAGGTGTAGAAGCAACTTTCGTTATCATTTCATCCTCACTTTCCAGTGCAACAGGCGCTTTGCCATCACCGGAGAGTTGCTTTTTCATCCAGTTTTTTTCATTTCTATTGATGTTTTACCGATTGCAGAATAAAATTTATCATTTAGACCTGTTTTCAAATCAAAAAGAAGAAGTTTATTTCCGTTCGCTGATTTCTGCGATTCCAACATATAGATATCTGTCACGGCTGCAACTGAGGTAACACTCAACTCAACACCTTTATTGGCAATCAGGACAATTTGCGAAAATCCGTTGCTGATACACAATAATGTCAATAGTAGAAGTACTGGTTTTTTCATATTTCCTCCAATAAAATTATACGTTTTATTAAAAATGTTAAAAGTAAACGCTGACACCAGCTCCGACAATGGACGTGTTGAGTTTAACCATCGGCTCTTTACGGGTATCATTTCTAAGGTTGGTGTATTGTGCTTTAATGGTAACATTATCACTTAACCGAAAACCAGCACCACCAAGTATTCCGGTAAGTCCATATTCCAGGAGAGCTCGTTCGAAATGATTTTTCAGATAAGAAAATCCGGCCATAACGAAAAAACGCTCAAGAAAATCATAGGTAAGATTACCGTAGAAAAATTGACGATCAAGTTTGTCAGAAAACATAGTTTTTGGAGCAACACCAGCTACTCCGGTAGATACAGAGCTGAAAGTTATCAGATTCTTCAGTGTTGCTTCGTCTGCTTCACTTAGTGTGTTGAATGCATGAATATATTCTGATTCGAAAGTCAATCCGAAGGCTTCTATAGAAAGGTCTACACCGATTCTGTTCCTGTCTCCCTCTCCAACTTTATTTAATAGTGGTATCTGGTAACTGGAAACAGTATTTCTCTCTTTTAGTTTGGCGTTTACAAGATCAATGTTGCTGTTGATTGCGGTGTTTGGTGTTTTATCATATGTATATGAAACACCAAGCTTTACTCCACTAATCCTGGCTCCGATTCTTCCGCCATACAGTTTAAAATTGGTTGAGTCAAGTCCTGCAATTGAAAACTGTCCTGCACCAGGAATTTTATTACTCACAATGAAATCGCTGTTACCACCAAACATTGCGTAATCAAATTTAATGGGGCCGTTTTTTAACGTTCCATTGATTTGTAATGCTACGTGTGATGGGAGGTACTCTTCGGGTTTAATAAAATACTGAAAAGTAGTTTCATATACCAATGGGCGGTATATAAATGGCTGCAAAGGAAATTTCGTTTTAATCTCGTTGAATGCATTGAAGGTAGGCACAATATGCCCGAATTTAATATTCAGGGCATCGAATGGTGAATACCGCACCCAGAGTTGATCAAGATTAAAATCACCCCAGCCCATTGTTGATGAGTACGTATTTAAAAATTGAAGATCAATAAATGCTGTGATCTCATTACTGAGATCATTTTGTAAAATAAGATCCATTTCCTGGATATTAAATGTTGAATACGACGATGATGGTTTAGGATCAACAGTTTTTACATAGGCGACATTAGCCTGTGCGTAACCGCTGATATCTAATCCGGATGCTATTGTGTTTGTCGAAAGGCCGGAAATGAAGAATATCAAAAGCGTATACATGACAAGTTTTTGTTTTTACCCGGAATAAATACATAAAGGCTCCTTTATAAAAGGTTGGGGATTCCAATGTTGGGATTATGCTACATTAAGGGTACTAAATAGTCAACTGCATTTTGCCGGGGTGACTGTAGATAACTGGTATTATCGTAACTGGAGAAAAAACTTGGATTTTGAAAGTACAAATGATTATGATAATCTTACCGGAAAAGCAGAGATTGGTGCAAGCTTCCGAAAGCCGATAAAGCCTTTGTATGTAGCATTGGAAATGGAACGAAAACTCAAAGATGCCGGGGTAATTTCAGATACGTTGACATCAGAAACATTGCAGGAACTTTCCAAGATAGTAATTGCCCGTGAAAAACTGAGACTTCGCCATGATAAGGCTCAAAAATTTATCATGGAACAGATGGATAGTGTACTTGTAAAGGATAGTTCTGTTGACAAATCAAAAATTGACGCCTTTGCACTTTTTAAAATCAGTGAAGCGCTGGATGTAAACTTTGAAGAAATTTATACAGGGTTAAGGGTATCGCTTGGTATCGCAGGTGTCGGTAAATGGGAACCGTCCGGGTATTACAATCCGCAGACGAATCATCGCGGAACTGATGACTTTTACAAAGCGGTAATGGAACTGTCATTGTCGTACACCGTGCCGGTGTATGCCAGGCTATTCTTTTATACAAAATTGACAAAAAAAGAGTCAGGTGTGTTTGAAGGATTTGAACACAATTTTAAATACCAGTTTGTGAACACCGGGATACATTATATTCTTACAAATAAATTAATTACAAGTTACAGAGTCAATGGTATCTCCTGTAAATACTTTTTTCCCGAAAACAAAAGCATATACAATATGACCATGGATTTGAATTATTATCTTGAAGACAAGGTGAATATAGAATTATATGGATCAAGAGACTTTAGAGGAGTGTCATACGGCAGCAATTATGACGACCGGAGACGTAGCTTCAGTGTCGGGATGCGGTTACGGTTCGGGTTGTAGTTAACGGGGAATCGAAAAAGAGTTTGATTTTTCGTTACAATTGAGCAATCACCATAGTGGACAGCAAACGGATTATGCTTTTAGATTGTTGACTAAGCAACAATAATCGAACCCGGAAAATGAACGTCTGAGACTTTATCTTTTTTGTTTTGTGTAACAGCAAAGAGATAGTTGCCATTTGAATAAACAAATGTATCGTGTGAAATTACACGGTAGGTACAAACCCCTTTTGCCTTGACAGATATAGTGTTTTCTTTTGAGATACAGATTAATTCCCATGATCCAGGAATATATCCTGCATAGTGCTCATCAATCTTCTGGTTGGCTTTATAATTTTTCTGGGCTTCAATTCTGATATTGTCATACATCATATCCTGTGGTACTGATTGCGATTTGGCCGGGTTTGGACCTGATGTCATCAAAGGTTTACCGGTATTTTTTATAGTAAAGAATTCGATGGCTCTGAAGACTGCAACGCCAACTCTAAAAGGTATTAAGATAATATCAAGGAGTGATATGGAATGCCGAACCGGTTTGTAAGGGCGACGGATACACCAGATATTGCCGGCATCATCAATCTGAGGGTTGACAAAGTCGTAGCTGTCATTTGCAAAGAGCTCTTCGAGTTCCGATGTTGCAAGGTTGATTTTCATAATTGAACGCGAGTATAGGACCTGGTTTCCGTTACCGTAAAAACCTGCCGGCGCGCTATCGAATAGTAATATGTCGGGATTTCCAGGATCCCAGCAGGGGTTTCGGTCTATCGAAATACCTTCTGTGATTTCGTTGTATTGTGATGCACCTGCTTTGCAAATAGCAATATTTTGCTCGCCTTTATTGTTGACAATAGAAAACGCAATACGTCCATCACTGCTTGATGCGATATCAAAAATCCGAAGCTGACGGTCATGTAAAATATGTCCCTCATTGTTAGCACCATCAGCAGCGATTGAGCGTCTGAACATTCCACCAGCATCACCAACCGCAACACTATAGATAATTTCATCGTTTCCAACAGCGCAGATACCGGTAATACGAGCCATCGTATGCAATGCGTCAACATGTTCATTTGTTAATGATGACTGTTCGTGACGGAATTGTGCCCCGTATCCTTCAGTTTTCCAGGAGTGTTTTCTGACAATCTGTGCATGATTGGAACAGTACTGGTTGACAAACTCACTCGTAATTTTTTTTGTCTTACCATTGTTGATAACGACGATTTTTTCATTCTCAGTACATAGTATTCTGTTGATCATGATGCGGTTTCCTTGTCGTACAACGATTTGTTGTTCTAATGATCAATGATATGAACGATTATAATGTTACACGTATTGTCAACAATAGAATAAACATCAGGACGTCCATTGCAGAAGTGATACACTTCTGTTACTGATCTTTAATTATCTCGTCAATATACCTTTTAAGCGTCGTTAACAATTCGCTTTCAGGAACTTTTATTGCCTGTTGACCCTTGACAAACACAAGCCCCTCATGTTTACCGCCCGCGACACCGATATCCGCATCCTTTGCTTCGCCGGGACCATTGACTACGCAGCCCATAACGGCGATTTTAATAGGTGCCGAGATACCGGCAACAAGTTCCTCCACCCGCGTTGCGAGCTCTTCGACATCAATGGATGTTCTTCCGCAGGTTGGACATGCAATAACAATCGGTCCTTTGTCAAGATCAAGTGATTTAAGAATCTCTTTTGCGACATAAATTTCACGTACCGGATCACCGGCAAGCGATACACGGATTGTATCCCCGATACCCTCCGCAAGCAGTGTCCCGATTCCCACTGCCGATCTGATTGACCCGGTGCGAACTGTTCCGGATTCGGTAATGCCGATATGTTGGGGAACATCGGTTTTTTCAGCAAGCAGCCTACATGCTTTAATTGTCGTAAGGACATCACTTGCTTTAATGGAAAGAATAATATCACCAAAGCCGAGTTTTTCCATAAGGCCAATATAGCCAAGAGCACTCGCTGTAAGTGCTTCCGGCGTAGGACCACCAAACTTTTCGAGGATGTTTTTTTCAAGTGAACCGCTGTTAACTCCGATGCGGATAGGAATCTTTGCTGACTTTGCAGCTTGAACAACTGCTTTTACACGATCCTCAGAACCGATATTACCCGGATTGATTCTTATTTTGTCAGCACCAGCATCAATCGCAGCAAGCGCACACTTGTAATTAAAATGAATATCAGCCACAAGCGGCATATTCGTTTCTTTACGCACCTGTGCAAATACCGCAGCAGCTTCCTCGTCGGGTACTGTCAATCGTACTATTTTACAACCTGCGAGTTTGAGCTGGTTGATCTGCGCAAGGAGTTTATCCTTGTCGTACGGGCTTGCATTTGACATTGACTGAATAACAACCGGTGCATTATCACCGATTGCAATATTCCGGACTATAATTCTGCGTGTTTTTTTTCGTTGTATCATTTTATTTCCGTAATCCCTAAGAAGTGACGAGTGACACGTGACATGTGACGAGTAAAAACAACTTTTGTATTCACTTGTCACTCGTTACGTGTCACTTGTCACATCCTCATAAAGCTTGTACTGAAAGTGTAATTTCCTGACCATTAATACCGGTAACAGCAAGACTCCTTCCGCCTGTTGACATTTTGTAACCATCAGCTCTGGTTGCGAGTCCGTTTGGATTACCTTTGTATTGTATGTCAACAGACAGCGTGCTGTTTCGGGAATTCCAGCTGCGTTCACGTACACTATTGACACCTGCAATTCCCTTAAGGGTCTTGATAACATTGTTTTTTATTCTGACTGTTGCAACATTATTAACGGTAACAGTAACAGGTACACCGATAGTGGCCTGATTCTTCCAATCCTTGATAAGTGAATCAAGTATCGTTTCGGTACATTTCCCCGCTGCTGCTGCAATAGCCTGAGTACCTGCTGTTTGCGGGCTGATATGAACTTTTTCGGCATGTTCTGATGCAGATGAGATAACATGTCCGGTTATGCAGTTTATTGCTTTAATTGTTACATCCGCCTCAACAGGGATCATTCCATCTGAGTTCTCAGGCTGCGCTTCTGAACGACGACTGATTGCTGTACCGGTAATTAAAACGTCAGCACCAAACTGAGTTCCAAGTGCTGCAGCTTCAGCAACATTACTTCCGGCTGATACAATCTTCTGTTTGTTACGTTTAATTGTATTGACTATTTTTTGATCAACAATTTCGAATCCGTAAGGGTCTTTGAGTGCAGCCATAATTGCAGTTTCCGCAGAAGTATTCCCGGGATCATCATTACCGATGTTGCTTTCCTGGATAACGATCAGTACTTTGGGTTTATCCATCGATTCAATCACAATCTTTGATGCTGCGAGATCTTCACGCAAAGCCGGCTTTGAAACAGTCGTTTTAATTACGATCTTAAGGAGTCCATCATCCTGGGTATGCTGGGAAAGAATCTGGTAGCTTTTTACTGCGCTGATAGTTTTTGTAAGCACCATATCACGTTTGGTCTTGAAATTTTCTATCTCCGTTTGCGAACGAAGTGTCATACCGATACCTTTTTCAATAGCATCACGTTTTGCAGCTTTAAGCGCCTCTCGCTGATTTGCACCAATACCCTGTCCCTCAACATCAAATGTATCCTGAGCTGACGGCATCCCGAATAAAGCTAATAGCGCCGCAAAAAGTAACAGTACTCTGCTCATAGATCCTCTCTAATAGGGGTTGTTGTAAAAATGTTTTTTCCGGAAAATATCCACGGGGTGATTATAACTTCTTTTAAACAATTGTACAACGATAAACAGATTGATAACGATACCGCTGGTAGCTATGGTAAATATAGTTTTACACCATGTTTCACTCAATACCTATGTTTCCGATGGTGATAAAAACTTCTGTATCAATGCGTAAAAAATGCAGGTAAAGACTGGTGTGGTAGAAACTTATGATGCCTGAAGGTAGATTATCCGGGCATCAAGTTTTTTTTGGCGTATAGTAAGAACGGCAATAGAAACCGGAAGATCGAACCGTCGGGGGCCAGCACTTCCCGGGTTGATATAGAGAATATTGTCCCGTTCACGTATCTCAGGGATATGCGTATGTCCACAGATAACACAGTTGATAGCACAGACCGCTGGTTCAAAATCTATTGATTTGCAATCGTGTGTCACACAAAGCATACACCGGGGCGTTTCGAAAAAAACAGTTTCTTTGAGTTCCGGGTATACCCAGGTACTGTCGGTGTTGCCGAGTACCGCGTACACAGGGGCGATTTTCGAGAGTGCTGTTAAAATTGATGGAGAGCCAATATCACCCGCATGAAGTAAAAAATCACACTGCGTAAAATAAGGATAAATCTGTTCACGTATCAAACCATGTGTATCCGATAGTATTCCAATCGTCAAATCAGTTTTATCAGTTGTAATATGCATGTTTCCGAGTTCACACATTCTATTGTAAATGCCAGACAAACGTTACCTGTTTACACACTATACTGATAAGATACGTAAAAAACGTGACGCTTACAGCATAAATTATTACAATGTTTGAGGCCAGACTGGTGTGATATTAGCCGGGGTGTTTACAAAGCTGATTAATACTCAGTTGCTTCCATACCGAAAATCCAGTTTAAATCGGGATTCATTTCAAATAGAAAGAGGCTTGCGTTGCGCTGGATCGCATTCTCTATTTTCAAATCGATTTCGTCAAGTGCAATTCTCTCACCGTCAATCCATTCGAATTTTTCGATATCGAAGTCATCGGTAATTCTGGAACGTAGACTCATGGCACACCTCATTTCAGAATGTAATAACAGCTATTAAATTGATATGGACAAAGAAACTGTACTTGACAATAAATATTGTCTGTAACTGTTTTGGTACATCTGGTGTCGATGTCATATGCTGCACATGATGCTTTCTAGATTATACAGGGTTTAGGGATTCTTTCCAAGTGCCAATAACGAGCGTGCACATGTGAAGGAAATAACGTATATTAATTAAACATTGGTTTTTCATAGGATTATGAGGGGTTACGTGATGAGTCTTCCGGTTAAAAAAATATCTGGTTTATGCTGCGCTGCCTGTGTCATTCTGGTACTGTTCAATAGTTTTTGTGAAGCTCAGGATGAGTCGCGTCCGTGGGAGCGGCTCGGTTTATCACAGACTGAGTGGCGGCTTATAAACGAGAACAACATTAGTATGTCCAAACTTGAACAGCTGTTAAATGCGGGGATATCGGTAGGGGAGTATATTCAGAAACCCTGGGAACCTCTGGGGTTGAACGAGGAAAAATGGATAAAGAAACGCAGATCCGGCCTCACAAGTTATGATATCGAACTTGAGGCAACAAGGGGAAATGCCCAGGAGTGGAAAAAAACCATGAACAATGATGTAGCCAGGGATATTCATCAGCTCAGCGGGAATGGTGAACTTTTCTCAAGCCTGTTACTTCCGGGATATTATCAATATCATGTCGGGCAAAAACGCAAAAGCTATGTGATGGCCGGACTTGCCGGTGGCGCTGTTACATGGTTTACAATTGGATGTATTGCCAATAAACGGTTTGAAGTCGCTCCGATCGCGCTTGTTATTGTTCCGGATATGATCTGGAGTTTTATTGATTACAAAGTTGATAAAAAGAATAAAAAACAGTAGTATGACAACACTCTATCTGACAAATAAAAACTGTTCTGTATGTGGTGAGAGTAATCGTTTTCCGCTGGTTGATCTGTCTCAAAAATTGACAGGTATTCGCGATCTTGACGGACGGCCATCACATATTCAGCGCTCACTGGTGTATATGTGGATTCAACGCTGTGAAAGTTGCAGCTATTGTGCCCCGGATATTTCCGCAGAATGTAAAGTGGACCCATCTTATATTAACAGCCCCGCGTACAAGAGTATTACTGATGATGATTCATTTCCGCTTACGGCAATTGCTTTCAGGGCTTACAGTTATCTAATGACATCAATGGGATTATTTGCCGACAGCGGCTGGGCACAGCTATGTGCTGCCTGGGTATGTGATGACAACTGTGCACCTGCAAATGCTGTCGAATGCCGTAAAGAAGCTTTGACGCTTTTCAGATACGCACAGGAAAAAAATCAGGAATTCAGTCAGTCGCATGTCGAAGAAAACCTCATTCTTATTGATATGATGCGTCGTATCGGTGATTTTGATACTGCGCTGAAACTCTGTGATCAGGAGCTTCAGACTGATCATCCCGATACTGTCTGGCTGCTGCTCGATTATGAAAAAGTGCTCATTGAAAAAAAGGATACTGCTTGTCATAACGAGAGCGAGGCTGAAGAACTCGGAGAGTAGGGGGGCCAGAAGCCAGTAGCAAGTAGCAAGTAGCAAGTAAAACAATCCCCCGCTGGATGCGCCCCCCCCCCCCCCCCCTTAATTAAGGGGGGATAAAGGGGGGATTATTTTATACAGATAGCTCAAACCAGTATTCAAAACAGTTTAAATTTAAGCACGAATTAGAAAAAAACAGTAGCAAGTAAGCTGTGAGTCCAGAATCACGAATCACGTTCAATCAGCATAACCCCATATTCCGGTAGTGCAATAGCATTTTTATACGTCACCTGTTTTGAAAAGTTTTTCCACTTTGTATAATTGGTACAGAGTTCTTCAAATGACGTTGAGTCAATAAGCTGTGCTTTACCAGTAATTGTGTTTGTTACTTCTAAGGTTTGGCTTGTGTTGGTAAGATTAGCGATGACAAGGAGTGAGCGGCTTTCCTTTTGCAGATGGAATGCAACAAGCGATTTTGTGTTTTCGGAAGTCATCCTGCTGAATTGCCCGCCTGAGAATGGTGCAACCTTTGACAGAAGGTGATAAGCAGGGGTAACTACTTTTCTTATGTTGTCAAAAATACCATGGTCACCGTTGAGCTGAAAAAAACAGAGAGAGCCAACATTGTGTGGTATACTGTAAAAAAGCACTCCTGCAGTCCATGCTGCTCCAAATAATCCATAAAGCCGCATGTCAGGGCCACCATCTTTGAGTGGGTTTGACCTGTTGGCACGGGGACGAAGCGTAATCGGTGTGATATGGATTTTTTTATTCCCGAAGAGTGCTTGTGCAGCGAGAATTGTTGCGCTGATCCCCGGCAGGTTTTCCATAATTGAATCATTATCAAATGTATGTACCTGAGGATTCATTGAATAGCAGATGTGTTCGCACAAGTCAACTGCTCTGCGGTTACGGTTGAGTTCGACGAAATATTTGTCAGTGCCAAAGACAAGCGGGGTTTCGGGAAGTGCCTGGCCTAAAATGGTTTTAGCTTTGGTGATAGTCAATTCAGATACAATGACCTCACTTTGTTTAAGTATACTAATACGGGCAGGCTTAATACCTGATGCCGATATACATTCTGCAACAAGGGCGAGTTCTTTTGTAATATCGTCTGTACAGTACAACACAAACTCGGGTTTAATTAATAATGATTTGCAAAGTGATAGTGTCGAGAAAATAACATTACGGTGATCTGGCAGATCAAAAAAGATATCAGAACGGATATACGCAAACGGACCGATATATTGACTGCTGATAGGATCAACTTTCGAATAATCAAGGCATGTTCCTATTTGCGGTACTGTGCATGTATTGCCTGAAAGATTATTAAGTAATACCGGTAAATTCCTTTTGTTTTTCCGGATTGATCCTGTGGTATTTCTGAGTGATGCAAATGTAAATGTAACTGTCTGTTCGATTGATGTTCCTTTTTCAACCATAACAGGTAATGGATCCGATAGTCTTGTACTGTAAATCTTATACGAGTAGTCGGTCCAGTTACGCTGATCCTCCATTTCAAACAGGTCACCATCAAACGTGGCTGTTACGTTTGCAAAATCAGTAACCGGATAGGAGATGCTCTTTATGTCAAGAAGCGGCTGCCAGGGAGCGATCTGTTCAGGAAATGTACTTTTAATGCTGCCATTCTCAGATTGTATCACTCCGTATTTTTTACCGGTACATTGATCGATCGGAAGCAGTGTACAGAATCCGATACGGTTTCTATAAAAAGATGTGCGTGCCACTGCTTTGAAAGAAAATGTAAGCTCCCCGGATGATCTTCCATGCAGATCAAATGTTGATTCAAGGTTAATGTCACCCTGCGAATACATACCTTTGAATGTCAGTTTAAAGCCACTTGAATCGATCGACTGCTGCATAATGGTGAATGAACCGGGAATGGTGTTCCAGTGACGATCTCTGAGGGCAAAATAGACCCGGTTACAGACAGGAATTGTATCAAAGGTGATCTGGCGAATCATTCCACCCTGAAAAATCAGATCAATAAGACCTGCTTTAAGAATTATTGGTGTTGGAATCGCACAATCGCTACCATAAAGAATTCTGTTGAGCTCTGGAGAATTCATTTTTACCAATTTCTTTCTTTATCGTAGCCGTTTTTTAATTCTGTTCATAAAGTTTTATTAAGATCGACTGCAACGATTATAATTTTCTACAAGTTTTTTGTTACCTGTCACGCATAACAAGTCACTTCCTGAAAAAATATACTTTAACAATTCAATGAGTTACAAAAAAACACAATAAACATAGCCAGGAAAACGAAAATATGTATTGAAACTTGGAAATTTTAGGGTATATTAAAAATATGGGGTGTTCAGAATGATGAATGCTTCAGACCTCTGAAGAGTGCAGTTTAAACGTGCATTTTTCAATTCTATAACGTAGAAGGCGTCACAGTTTTCCAGAAGAGCTGTGAATGATCAGGTTGATTGGATTCTGGCAAACGAAAGGGGGCAACCCGTAAAAAACGTTTCGAAGCACATTAATGTTAATGTAAGAGATCATAAACCTTAAAACGGAGGTTTGTAATAGTTTGTCGGCTCGGCAGCAATGCTGAGCCGTTATTTTTTTATACGGTGAAGATTTTACACACTTTACCTTAGTATGCGTTTTAAAAGAAGCTCATCAAGGTTTCTTCGTCCGTCAAGAATAGCTACAATTGTGATATGTCCGTTTTCTATTTTGTAAATGATTCTCCAGGGTGCTACGATTAGTTCACGATAAGTAAAAATGTTGTTTTTTTCAAATTCCGGAGTAATTCGTCCCTTCTCAGGAAACAGGGAAAGAGTATTGATTTTGGAACGAAGTTTGTCAAGTATTAATTTAGCTGTATTTTTATTAGACAAAGCGATAAATGATACGATATCATGAAGGTCCTGTTTCGCTGATCTTGTGATAATTAATGAATATGCGGTGTTAACTTTCATTGTTATGCTGTTCTATTTTTTTGTAAAGCTCATCAAATACATCTTCAACTTTTGAAACTTGTCCATTAGCGATCTCTTTTTCAGAAATCTGAATGATTTTTAACAGCGCAATCGTGTTTAACATGTTTTGATACGATTCGATATCAAGAAAAACCCCGCGTGCCTCACCATTTTGAGTAATAATGATCGGGTTTTTGTTTTCGTTAATATAGTCAAGCATGTCTGCAGCATTTGTTTTGATATACGAAATTGGCTTGATATCTTCTTTAAAATTAATACCCATAATTGACCTCCTTGCTGGTAGTACTTATATAATACCAAATTCAGACTGCAGTGTCAAACAGTTTTGTTGGAATTGTGAGGTTTTGAACCCGTAGTAGGTTTTGATATTGCTGCTATAATGAATTCCACGGGTAGGGACAAGACGTGCCTTGTCCCTACCAACGCAACGGAACCACAATTCGATTCTAATAATTACATTGGCAGGATAGTTATTTTGTAGCGTTACTAATTTCTGTTAAATATTCCTTTACAGCAGGTAATCCCTTTTCCATCGACATCCTGATAACATGCGAGCAGATAATCGCGATATCGGCGCCGACCCGTTTCAGGTGGTTGACATCATCGGCGGACTGAACACCGAATCCCACACCAATAGGCAGCGCAAACGTTTTTTTAACGTTGTTGATGTAAGCCTCGAATTCAGGACCAAATTTCGTATGACGGCCGGTTGTTCCAAGACGTGCGACACAATAGATCAGGCCGCGTCCATACTGTGCAATATAGTTAAGCCGTTCCTGTGATGTAAACGGAGTACAAAGGAAGATTGTCGCGATATCGGTTGCATCGGCAGCTTTTACATACTCATGTGCTTCAGTTTCATCCGGTGGGAGATCCGGTACAATAATTCCCTGAATACCGCATTCTTTTGCTATGTTAAGGAACGCTTCTTTACCATATGCATAGATAACATTATAGTAGGTCATGATCACAAACATTGTTGTTGGAAACGCCGATGTGATCTTTTTTGCTTCAGTAAAACACTGCCCTATAGTAGTTCCGTTCTCAAGCGATTCCTGATTCGCTTTTGATAACACAGGACCATCAGCCATCGGGTCCGAAAAAGGAAACTGGAGTTCGATAATGTCAACACCTGATTCAGCAAGTGTTTTGACCTGTTCGTGGTTGTATGCCAGTGATGGGTACCCCATGACTGTATGCGACATGACAAGCACACTCTTTGTGGTACGCCGGGCCTGAATATTCTTCTGTAATGTTGTAAGTGTACTCATATATTAAAATGACGCTACCTTTCCTTTTAAGAAATCCTTCCACTCCTGATCCCCGAATGCATCTGCAACGGTAAAGATATCCTTGTCACCGCGGCCGCTCTGATTGATTACGATGATATCATCCTTGCTGTATGATGATGCTTCCTTGTAGGCTTGTGCGAACGCATGTGATGATTCAAGTGCGGGGATAATACCCTCTTTTGATATTGTCAGCTTTACGGCGTCAACAACTTCTTTGTCAGTTGCTGCTTCAATGCGAATCCGTTTCTCTTTCCAGTAATGTGCAATTATTGGCGATACTCCCACATAGTCAAGACCTGCGCTGATTGAGTGTGTGTGACGCATCTGACCATCATTGTCCTGAAGGAAAAATGATTTATAGCCCTGAACGATCCCCGGAGTGCCGTTGTTTGATGCAAGCCGTGAGGCATGGTCCGGTGTATCGAGACCTTTTCCACCAGCTTCAACACCGACAAGGTCAACTTCCTTGTTTTCGAGAAAATCATGCATCACCCCAAGCGCATTTGATCCACCGCCGACACACGCGTAAATCGCTTTTGGCAGCGTTTTGTATCGGTCAAGCATCTGCTTTTTTAGTTCTTTTCCAATAATCGACTGAAACCAGGTAACCATTTCGGGGTAGGGATAGGCACCGCAGGCTGTTCCGATAACGTAGTGGGTATCCTGGAAATTCTCAGCCCAGTCGCGCATTGCTTCATCCATGGCATCTTTCAGCGTTTTTGATCCGCTCTGAACAGGGACAACAGTTGCACCGAGCTTCTGCATCCAGAACACGTTGGGGTATTGACGCTCGACATCCTTGGCACCCATGTAAATAGTGCATTTGAAACCGAATTTTGCAGCCATGGTAGCGGTTGCGACACCGTGCTGACCTGCACCGGTTTCTGCGATAACACGGGTCTTTCCCATAAGTTTTGTGAGAAGGCCCTGACCGATAACGTTATTGAGTTTATGTGCACCGGTATGGTTAAGATCCTCACGCTTAATGAGAATTTTCGCTCCACCGAAATGTTTTGTCAGATTTTCGGCGAAGGTTAACGGTGTCGGCCTGCAGGAATAGGTTGAAAGAAGGTCTACGTATTCGTCCCAGAATGACTGGTCGTTTCGAATTTTTTTATATCCTGCAATAAGATTTTCAAAAGTGTCATGGAAGATCTCCGGAATAAATTTTCCGCCAAACTCCCCGAAATACTGCTCATTAGTGTCCATGTAGCCGATCCTGCGATAAAAGTTAGGATTTTTGTGTAATAGATATAAATTAATTGATTTTTAGTGGGGTGGGGGGAGGAAATTTAGAGCCACAGGATTTGATTATAAGATTGTATGGGAAAATTATCTTTGCCTGGTTATAAAACCTGCCTTTTACGTTTTGCATTTCTTGCTGCATATGCGAATGCATAAAAGTAATTTTGCCAAAGCTTGTCAGTGGATTTGTATTGATTGTCAAAAAGAAAATAGTCAATAAGAACCTCATTTACACGTGTGAGCTCTTTGAGACGAGTCCGGTTTTTCTGGTCCTTAATTGTAAAGTACATCAATTCAAGAGCACGATAGAATGCCTGAATGCAATACTCAGTATTTCCACTGTTTCTCCACTTGATTGTGCGTTCAATCTCACTTCCAATATTTCCCATCTGTTCAAATAATGAAAGTGTATTCCATTTGCCTGATGCATATTCAGCATGTTGAAATGTCATTGTATCAGTGCTCATGTAGTGATCCTGCGAAAAAAGGTAGGATTTTTGTGTAATAGGTGCAAAATTAATTGATTTTTGGCGGTGAGTGAGATTTTTATAAATATTATTATTGGTAACTGGCAACATTATTGCCAGTTACTGGTTTTGAAAATTACCTAATAGACGGATCAATGATGAAATTTGCAAGGGCACCATTTTGAATGGTGACATTATTCCCGATTATTATACTTTCTCCTGTTCTGAATGTTGTACTTGCATTATTTGTTATTATACAATCATATAGTTTTATTAACTGATGAGTTTTAAATTCAGGAAGTGAACCAGACATGTTTGTGAGAGCTAACACAATAGACATTGGATAAGGGTTTGGTGGGTAATAACGGATATTTTCATAATCAGTATGGTAAATACCATCAGAATCTAAACAAGTAAGTTTCAAAATGCCAGTAATAGCTCCGTCACTATCAAAATTCCATGCATAATACATCGGGAGGTTAAATGCCGGAACGTACCATGTTGTAGAAAGACTCAAGTGTTCAGGATAACTAGAGGCATTAACAGTGTAATCTCCGCCATTATAGCTGAATGTTAACGACCAATTCCATTGTGAAACATTTGCATATGACCCAATAGCACGTATGAAATTACCAGAGTATGTTCTTGAAACAGCAGGTTCATAATAATCAAAGCTAACATTGCTATTTGAAATTTGGACTCCATCGAAAATTCCAACACCATTGCTTCCTGATCTTTGAAATCTTAAAGTTTCTAACCACTCCCAGTCAATACTTGTAGTTTTATAAATATAGGTGAGTGTGGTTTCTATTCTACCCCCAGAGTTATCATTTATAGGATCATTTATAATGATCGTTGGATTGGTTGGGTTGTTATCAATGTACCCAATAATTGCCACAATATGATATCCAGGTGGCTCACTTCCTAGTATAAGAATTGGTCGGTTGTTATTTATTTTGTAAAATATATCGCCTTTCCCTAATGCTCCTTCTATCCAATTTTGGTTTCCTATAACTGCCCATCCTGCATAATTGTCTAAAACTTTATTTACTCCAAGCCTACTATTTATCATTGAGTTGTATAATGGAAGAGCAGTGTTTTCTTTGATTACAAAGACCCATTCTGCTAAACTGGTTTGTGATTTGCTGATACCATAATAACGAAGTACCATTTGACTACAAGCAGCCCAGCACCATTTAGTTTCCTCTTGTCTTATGCAAGGAATGTTAAGTTCCCGAGAGAAACAAATACTATGTGTTAACAACAAGATGCATGGTAGTAAAACCAACAACGAAATTCCCCTTCTGTTTGTAATAGTATTCATTTAAGCTCCGTATTTGTGTTTAGGTGCTTTTTTGTCAAACTAGTTTTAAGATTAAGGTAGGATAATACGTTTTTTTTGTCGATCAGTTTTTTGTAAGAATCGGTAGAGCTTTTAAGTAGGCAGTCAATTTCGAGAAAATTGTTAGATTCTGTAAAACCTTTTTCTTTTGACTTTTTCAACTCTTTCTTCAACTCGTTTCGATAAAATGTACTTGTCAGATGCGTCAGATTGTTTTTACTTATTTGTTGAAAATGAATAAAGTTAGTTCTACCATATTTAATTATAATTGGATCTATCCCTGTTGATTCGGGGTATGCATCCCTTACTTCTTTCCAGTCCTGCCTGTCACCACCAGTCATAACCCATTCACAATTTGCGTTATCGCAATGAAATTGAACCCCAAATAAATATTTATCACGTGCTCTCAGAAAAAATTGCCAATTTCCCGTTGGTTGAATAAGAGACATTACAGAGTCTGTAGAATCAGTTAAAATAAAGTTACTTTCTATTATGCTTTTTTTGAAGGAATAAATTGCAATAGGTACACCTATTTCTACTTCGGATGCTTGTATTGATGTATCAAATTTGCCAATTCCTATCAGATTTCTTTTAAACGATTCTCCATCATTTAAATAGTCGGTCATAGCTTTATACAATTCACGGGGCACTGCCTGCTGCGCATTTCCAATACTAAAGAAGTACAATACTAGAAACAATATTGTAAAATTTTTTTTCATATATTTTTCTCCATTTGCCAAATAATTATGTTATAACAGAAATTACAAAAATCAGGAATACAGTTATTACTATAAAAGAACGGATTGTGCTTTCATTTCAGGGTACAGTTCATTTTTATAATTGTCCTTTTAATAAAGTTTAGAATGAATTGTAAATAGCTTGAAAAATGAATTCGTTTGATAGATGTATTTACCCTTAGGTTAATCGATCCACTAATTGAAATAGTGTGTCAAACAAATTGTTAACAAGAGAAAGCAGTTATTTTTTTGAGTACTTTATATTTTTTCCCAAATGTTTAACTCTGTTGTTGTAATTTTCCCTTTTTTGACTTGTAACTTCATTCTCTTTTATATTACCCTCGTTGTCAATATCAACAACTATTTTTTCATTCTCAAATCCATCTCTTACACCATTTACTTGCCATGAAAATTCAGCATCACCATACTCAACAAAATCACTTGATTTCATGGATATAGTTATTAGATTTCTTGATTTCGTTTTCGTAAAGAGTAGAATGTGCCATGTACTTTTTTCAAAGTTAAAAATTGTTGCTTGTATGGGAATTCATGTTTGTAAAAAACAGATTGCTGGCATACTTTGGTACTTTTGCTAATCGTTTAACAAGAGATCTGCATGATTTTAAGATTTTATATACAATGAGCTGCAAGGCTTTTCCGAACACATGTTTGGTTTTCCCCGCCAAAGTTCTGAAAGACAATGCAGGGCAACACCTGATAATCCCTTCAACTCTGTACACCTGTATCTTGTAATTTCCCTAATTGATTTTCTAGTAGTGTAAATTATTTCATTCTATGTCTTCCAATTAAATTTTAATATGTGGCATAAATATGGCATAAAAATGTTTGCAATAAAACAAAAAAGGTAAATTTTCAGAGTAGTAAACTTTTATACCTGGGTGCGAATGTTTATTTGATATTCTTATTCAACTCCATCTCAACATACCGCTCAACCATCGACGCCTGATACCATGGAATATTTATCAAGGTATATTTTTTACCATCAATAGTAACTGCGTTTTCAACACTGAATTCGCCATTGTAAAGTCGAACACCTAGTGCATGGTCTGCGTTATTGATAAACGCGTGCAGTGATCGTAGACGGCCACTGGCTCCGCTTTTTACCTCAATCGGTATGCATCTCCCATTTACAGGAAGAACAAAATCCACTTCTGCATTTGATTGCGATTTATCACGCGTCCAGAAGTTAAGCGTATGAAGCGGTGATGTACTTTGCGCGAACAGTTCCTGGCCGGTGATATGTTCAATTAACCGTCCTGCAAACACTGCGTTTATATCCTCTGATGTAAACACTGCTTTTCTCATACCAGTTTTGTAAACTACAAGGCCGGTATCAAGTATGTGGAGCCGGGGTGCCTTTTTCAGGTCCGGTTGTATTGGCAGAGATGTCGACGTTACCGGATGCACAACCTGCAGGATGAATGCTCTTTGCAGTATTGTAAATGCCTCCTTAATATCCCTGGACTGATAATTTGAATTTCCGAATCCCTCATATCGGATTCTTCCTGATGCCTCATTCCAGATACAGGATATTACATGACGGATTATTGAAGCCATTCTGTTTGTCGGGGCATATTTTTCTATGTCTTCAAGATAGGCAATAATAAGTGATTCGTGAATTTTGTCAAGTCTCAGCAGGTCCTTGTTATCAATATATGCGTTTACAGCCTCAGGCATTCCACCAAAAAGGATGTACTCCTTGTAAAGAGATTGAAGCTTTTCATGTGCGTATGATGGTATTGGGACAGTTGTAAGTAGCTCTGCAGCCTGATTTTCATTTGCCGCAACAAGAAACTCCTCGAATGACAGCGGGTGCATCATCAGGAACTCCACTCTTCCTACTGGAAACGAAATATGCGTATCAATCATTGTTTCAAGTAAGGATCCTGCTGCTATCACATAGAATTCTGGTGCCTCCTCATAAAAATAACGCAAAAGTCCGACTGCCTGAGGTGATTTCTGGATTTCATCAATGAAAATCAGTACTGTTTGGTCCTTTTGAGGTCTGACTCCTTTAAGGAAAAAAATGGCACTAATTACATCTTTTACCGATAGATTCTTTTCAAAGAGTGCCCGATCTGTCTGTATTTCAAGATTCAAAGGGATATACAGGTCAAAATTACTTGAAAAAATTTTTACAGCAGTTGTTTTTCCAACCTGTCGTGCTCCCCGAAGTACCAGCGGTTTACGGTCCTTTTTTGTGGCCCATACTTTTAAGTCATTGATTATTTTGCGATTAAACATTAGTCATCTATCCGGAATCAAGTTGTATTATGGAACGTGGTTAAAGTAAAAATCGTTACTAATCATAAATATACCATGGAACAAGGGATAATAATAGAAAAATATCCCATAGAACAAGGGATGTTTGTGTTGATTATCTGCCTATCATAACTCTACAGCTATTAGAACATAGAGAACTACTCTCAGTTTAAAAAACAATTCTCATCGGAATCATTTTTGATTTTTTCAGATTAAATGACTCGTAAAACCGGATAGCGATATCGTTGTTGTAATCGGTCAGGAGTGTCACCCTCAGACAGTCGTGTTCTTTGGCAAATGATAATGCACGGGAAAAGAGTGTTGAGCCATACCCCTTATTGCGATACTTTTTGCTGATAATCATGTCTTCAAGCTGTGCAACTGTTCCGCCGAGGAATGTGCTTGTCAGATACTGAAGGCTTACCATACCGATAACCTCATTGTCAATTTCCAGAACAAGAATGTCACCATTGCCTGATATCAGTAATCCATGTAAACCCTGAAGCTGTTTGTTGGGATCAGGAGAAAATTCAAGTTCATTGGAGAAAAGTTCATTAAGGAGTTGCACCAGTACGGGCAGATCTCTCTCTTGTGCTGTTCTAATTACTTCGCTCATGGTGGTACCTCCTGTATTTAAAGTGTGATAATAGATATAGTATGTCGAACGCTAAAAATGTGTAAGTAAACATTGAAGATAATAAATACGACAACGTATGAAGTAAAAACGTATATTTTTGTGCGTTTAATCTGGTGAAATCAATCGCTTTGTTATGTGCAATTCTTATCAGATCACATTTGTTTTAGTGATAATTGATTGAATTAAAACCGTTTTATGCGAAGTAAGCTCATTATTTACCATGTCACTGTGGCTACTGTAGGCTTGTGGTGTTCGTGACAGAAAGTGTTGTTTGTGATTAAAAATTCGTTAAAAAATCTTAATATTGAAGCGCTTACGCCTATGCAGACGCAGGCAATTGATGCAATTTACAAGAATCGCAATACGTTCATAATTGCACCGACCGGTTCAGGAAAAACACTGGCATATCTTTTACCGGTAACAAAGATTGCAGCATCGCACAACGGAAAAGTACAGGCTCTGATAATAGTTCCATCACGGGAGCTGGCGCAACAGATTCAAGATGTGCATAAGTCAATGGGCACCGGTGTCAGGATGATGTGCTGTTATGGAGGACACCCAATTGACGTCGAGAAAGAGGAGTTTCTCCTGGAACCATCGATACTTGTCGGAACACCGGGCCGGATTGCATCTCATATGGAGCATGACCGGTTTGATTACTCGCAAATATCAATGCTTGTCCTTGATGAATTTGATAAATCACTTGAATTTGGATTCATTGACGACATGACTGCAATTGTTGACAAACTAACGAAACTTAAAAAACGTATCTGCATATCAGCGACTAAACTTGAAACAATTCCTGATTTTGTAAAGATGACCGATCCTTGCAGCGTGGAGTTTACTGACGTGTTGGTACAACCGCGTATTTCAATGAAAATTGTTGAATCTCCTGTTCCGGATAAGCTTGACACACTGCTGCATCTCATAAAGTATATAGGAAACCAGCCGACACTTATTTTCTGTAATCATCGTGATGCCGTTGAACGGGTTATGGATTTTCTTTATAAGAAAAAGTGTCAGGTAAAGATGTATCACGGGGGGATGGAGCAGGACGCGCGTGAAGAAGCACTAATGAAATTCCGTAACGGTAGTTTTCATCTGCTGGTCACTACTGATCTTGCGTCACGCGGTATTGATATTCCGGAAATACAGTATATTATTCATTATCATCTTCCATCAACAGAGGCATCCTTCATTCACCGTAATGGCAGAACCGCGCGTATGCAATCGACAGGAACGACCTATATAATTCTTTCTGGTGATGAACAGCTCCCGCCGTACATTTCAGAAAAACCGGTTGTTGAAAAAATCTCAACAGACCTGCCGTTTCCTGACAAAACGGAATGGGTGACTATGGAACTCAATGTTGGAAAGAGGGATAAAATAAGTAAAGGTGATATCGTCGGCTATCTGTCGCAGAAGGGACGCTTAAACAAAGACGAACTCGGTCTTGTTGAGGTAACCTATCGTGACTCCTTTGCAGCTGTCAGGCGATCAAAAGTAAAGCAGGTGTTATCACTTGTCGCAAACGAGCCCCTAAAACGTAAGCTCGTGAGTATTAATGTTGATGGGTGAGATGGGTTTGGGTAATTCACCCCGCAAGAAGAAACTCAATGGTAAACGTAGTCCCGACATGTTCCTCGCTGTCAACATTGACACTAAGTATCGTGTCTGTATCCTGGACTGAAAAACTGATTACTATATGTTTCTGACGGCTTGCGAAGAAACAGATCGGGACGATGATGAAGTAAGTAAACGAAATGGTTGGGCCGGATATATATTAAAATAATCGAGGATGATTCAAGTACAGTACCGGAGAGTCGGCATGTGCTGTAACATTGTCTGAGGAGTAGAAATGTTCAGAAAAAAAATCAGATGGTATGGTCCGTCATTAAAATCCCTTTTGTTATCATGGATATTCCTGTTTGTTGCGAAAAGGTTTTTACGGGGTATTGAGAAACAGGCTGTGTGGGGGATAAAGAAGCCCGCAAAGAGGAAAAAAAAAGGAATATTGTAAGAATAACCTGATTAGTCCAACAACGCAAATCAGGTTAAGAGGAACAAAATGCTCACCTACTCTAATTCATAGTAGTGTGGTGGGGTTAAGACCACAGTCATCTCCTGTCAAAGGCTCAGATTTTCTTTTTGTAAAATCTATGATAAACCCCTTATCCTGCTCCTCAATCTCCTGAAAAAATCCCTGAAAACCTGTCTTGACAAAAGCATTCTTGACACGATTGTATTCATCACCGGTGATCATCCGGTTAATTTCAGGAAATGATACTGCATTGTAGAGCGGGCGGTATTGTGACATGAGACTTATGGAAATATCTGATGGGTCAAAGGTTGCTTTTAAAAAGTCAAGAACCCGCAGGCTCGAATCCACCGCACCGGGAAGCACCAGGTGACGAATGCATAAACCCCGATAGGCAATATCGAACTGATCACACCTGAGTGATCCGGTCTGGCGAAACATGGTACGTATTGCCTCGCAATTCCGTTCAACATAATCAGGTGCTTTGGAGTATTTCGTCGCAACAACATTGTTGCCATATTTCATATCAGGGAGGTATATATCAATAATCCCACTTAGTAAATCGAGAACACTGGTGTTTTCGTAGCCGCTGCTATTATACACAATCGGAATCGATAACCCTTTTGCAGCTGCTATTTTTAATGATGCAACGACTCTGTGCATGTAATGTGTCGATGTCACAAGGTTGATATTATGACAACCCTTGTTCTGAAGCGTAAGCATTGCATCCGCAAGTTCTTCATTGGTATACGGGCGCCCTTCATAGTCATGTGATATCTGATAGTTCTGGCAGAAGCAGCATTTAAGGGTACAATAAGAAAAAAACACTGTCCCGGAACCGTTGTTCCCGCTGATTGGTGGTTCTTCACCATGGTGCGGAAAAATGCTTGAAATAATCATTTGGTCCGGCGCTCCGCAGAATCCCCGCTTATTCTCAAGTCTATTGACACCGCAATTACGGGGACATAATGAACACGCTTTCGCAAGGTTGAATAATCCCGCGATTTTTTCATCCCACTCCTGTGGTGTGAGATAATAATATGATGCTGTATGAGACATAGATTGTTAATGATGAGTTGTTAATGATGAATTGTCAATCCCTCCTCTCCATCTGATGGAGAGGGGGTTGGGGGGTGAGGCCTCTCTTGTCAATCCTCCAATAGCGTCGTACAAGTTCCATGATTGATAAATGTGATGCTTTTGGATAACGCTGCTGTAACACATGCTCCAGAGCATCACCAAATGCTTTTGCTGATGCATAACGTACCGACAGATCTAAAGCCATGGATTTATCAATAATATCACAGATCGATTTGTCAACCTGTGCCGCTTTATGAAGTGGTGTATAATTACCTGCAAGTTTTTGTGTAAAAAGAACGCTGCCGTTTCCCTGATTGAATGCACGTTCGCCAGCTATAAGTTCGTAAATCGTTGCACCAAGGGCATAGATGTCAACCTGTAAATTCGGTTTGTTACCGGTGAGCTGCTCCGGGGCAAGATAGGGAAGTGTACCAACGATATTACCGGTGTTTCTTGTGTGTAACGATACTTTTTCAGGACGGGCAATTCCAAAATCGGTAAGCCTGACTCTTCCATTTCTACTGAGCATGATATTTGCCGGTTTCAGATCCCTGTGAATAATCCCTTTATAGGCTGTCCCGTAAATGTTGATTGTCTGAAGATGTGCATAATGTAATGCGCGACAGATAAGAATACCGGTAATGAGCGCCTGCTCAGGTGTAATAGATTTACATTTAGATAGTATGTCCTCAAATGAAACACCATCCAGATATTCCATTTCGAGGTAGGGAAGCCCATGCCAGTCTCCGACACTGAAACATTTGACAATATTAGGATGATCCAGCTTTGAAAATATTCTGATCTCAGTTTCAAACCGCTTGAGAACTGCTTCCGGCTGATCGGGCTTGAGTACCTTTACAGCACGATAAACTTCAAGGCGGTGGTTCCATATCAGATAGACATCTGCCATGCCGCCTGATCCAAGCAGTTTCACTATTGAACCGCCGGGGATCTCCCTGAAACGATTCACGATATCTGATTTGTCAAATGTTACTGCTGTAGTTGGACCATTGCGGGATTTGCTGCCAGATATGACAAGTGTATCTGTGGATTTGTCATCCGCCTGAGCGATATTGTTTCCTCCGCACAGTTTATTGAAGACATAATTTGCAGAGTCCGTTGAAGGAATGGTTTTGACAAAATCATCATTGTCAGGTGGAACAAACGTTCCGTCATCAATTTCATCATCCAGTGGATCAAGCTGTAAGTGCATGTTTCTGTTGATAATTTCCGGTGATCGTCTGACCATCGCAAGCCACCCAAGTACCAGGAGAAGTGCAAAGAAATAAAATGATGCACTCCAGAGATAATGTCCACCCGCGAAAAGGAGAATGCCGGAAATGATGCTTATCAGGACAATCGTTGCTGTTGTAACAGCGATACCATTAAGCGGCTTCATATGTCTCCTTTAATTACATACCATTCGGGTTATCTGAAACGGAGCGACCTTCAAATGTCAAATGAAAAATCAAACTGTATCGAATTGCCATCAATGACCGATTGCGAATTAAGCGCGATTGACAACTCATTTCCATTCAGAGTGACTGCAAGAGCATTTAATGGAGATATAACACCATATGGCTCAAGCTGTTTCTTAAGATGCTGCTCAAGTGACAAAGCAAGAGTTTCCGGAGTCATTCCGATTCCATCTACTGCAATGAAATGTTCAGCATGTCGTATCGTACGGTTAAGCAGCATATTAAATCCGATTGATGCATACCGTTCATTACCGGATGCATTCAGCATGACACTTGGAGCAATAATGATTCTGCCGTTTCTGATTCTGACAATGGTGAATCCGGCATTTGCGATTTCCCTGATCCGATGGGGTGGAATCTGAAACACCAGCTGATCATCAATAAGTTCCGATGTAGTCAGTGATGTCATATCAAAGGGTGATCCTGTCGAAAGAAATGTGGAAACCCAGTGATCAGCAAGAATCCATGCACCACCGGCAATCAGATTGTCTTTTGCGCTGCTGATATGCAAAGATGGTCCGCATAATGCGATTGATCGCGCAGTACTCTCGTTACGTAAACAATCCAGTGCTGCATCAATTGTCTGATAATCACCGGTCGTCTCGCCCGATATAATCCGCTCAACACAAGGATCATTCTGCGCCAGACTTGTCCATACCATTGAACGTGCAACGTCTGCGATTGCAGCTGTTTTATGCAATGTGTCAATTGTACCAATGTCAAGATGATTGTTTTCGTAGCTTAAAAGAACAATGTCGGGTGTAGTACCGTCATTTACAAGTGATCCAAGTGCAGATTGATAATGCTCAAATGCATTGTCAGATGCACCACTGTAAAGGTATACCTCAAAGAGTTTGCTACGGCCCATCTTCTTTAAAAGATTACGTAACGCATACCACGATGATGCAATCGTGGAATAATGTGATGATGATCTCAATGCTGCTGCAGTTTTTTCTATTGTGTCAGCAAGCAGAAGCTGAATCTTCGAAAGCTGATTTATTCTGTATCCCGGGTTGTTGCTGTCATCTCCCAGAACGTTAATCAGATGTTCCAGCGGTGATGTCGGTGGTGTGCCGGTGTCGATCATCGACATGATTGAATCGGCAAAGGAACCGCTATTCTGAGGTGTGCTCTGTGGCTTGACTTCAGCACTCAGAGCAATCACGATCTGTTGTTTCAGGGGTGGTGCAAGTTCCAGCACTCTTATCTTCGCCGCTGCATCACTGGATGACATCTGTTGTTTTGCGACACTGTCAACAATTGCCATTGCGTCTATAAGCGATTTTGTCGTCTGGCAATTCTGAAGTATCAATTCTTCAGAAAAGTCACTTAGAGCCGCAATGTTTGATAAAACCGTAAATGGCTCGATAAATTCCGGGAGCCCCTGATCAACACGACCCTTTATTGCAACGTTGCAGCTCTTTAAAAAGTCCTGTATTGTCCCTGAGGAAATAAACTGAGGCTGCTGACTTACATACCCAAAGTCTCCACATACTAATAAAACCCATGGTTTTATGTCTTTTGGCCGGGATGATGTACTATTTTGCAGGTGTGCACCGAGGCTTACGCTCGACGTCTGAATGAGTGATTCTTCCTGGGACATAATTTTTTAGAACCTTCTGTGCTGGTGAATGGATTTTAAATGTATATTATATAGTTTATTTGTATGACTGGTGAATTGAAACAGATCATTTACCAGTTATTACCTGAATCGTCCGGATCAGGTTCAAGAAAACTAATATTTTGAAAATAATAAAAGACAGATAAAACTGAAAATTAAACTAAGGAGAATGTAAAAAATGAAAAAGAGACCGGTTTGTCTGATAATACGTGATGGCTGGGGTAAGGGAAATAATGAACCATCGAATGCAATTTTCTCAGCAAAAACGCCATTCACCGATGCATATGAGAAAAGTAATCCTACAACCATGGTGCAGACATCCGGACTAAGTGCGGGTTTACCTGACGGGTACATGGGCAATAGTGAAGTTGGTCATCTCAATATCGGTGCAGGACGTGTTGTCTATCAGAGCCTTACCCGCATTGATAAATCTGTTTCTGATGGAGATTATTTCACAAATGCAGCATTTCTAAAGGCAATAAATTATGCAAAAAACAGCGGTGGTACACTTCACCTGATCGGTCTTATTCAGGAGGAGGGTGTTCATGCTGTTACTCGTCACTGCCATTCGCTGCTTGAGCTGTGTAAGAAAAACAATCTTAAGAATGTGGTGATTCATGCGCTCACTGATGGTCGTGATACACCGCCGAAGTCAGCGATGGAACACATGACATTTCTTCAGGATGGTATTGACAAAATCGGTGTCGGCCGCGTCGCAACGGTTATTGGCCGCTATTTCGCCATGGATCGCGATAATCGTATGGACCGCACAGAGCTTGCGTATCGGGCGATTATGGAAGCTCAGGGTACAAAAGTGTCAAACTGGAAAGAAGCAATCGAGCAGTCTTATGCTGCAAATGAAAATGATGAGTTTATCAAGCCGAGAATCATAGATTATACAGGCTTGACAGAAAAAGATTCAGTGATTTTTTTCAATTTCAGGTTTGACCGTACCCGTCAGTTGACAAAAGCAATGATTGAAAAGGATTTCGACAGCTTCAGCCGTAAATCACTGGTAAAGTGTTTTGTCGCAATGACCCACTATTACGATGATGGCAACTTTGATGAAGCGTTTCCTGAAATGTCAAATGATAACCTTCTTGGTGAAGTTCTTGCGAAAAACGGACTGAAACAGCTTCGTTGTGCAGAAACAGAAAAATACGCTCATGTCACCTTCTTTTTCAACGGACAGAAAAATGATCCGTTTGAAAATGAGGATCGCATTCTTGTCAATAGTCCGAAAGTCGCGACCTATGATCTTCAACCCGAAATGAGCGCTTTTGAAGTCCGGGACAAACTTGTTGATGCAATAAAGAGTGACAAGTATGATGTCGTAATCTGTAATTTTGCAAACTGCGATATGGTTGGACATACCGGTATTTTCCCTGCTATTGTGAAAGCTGTCGAAACTGTTGACACATGTGTACATGATGTCGTTGAGGCTGCACTCTCAAAGGGTGGCGTATGTATCCTTACCGCCGATCATGGCAATGCAGAGCAAACGCAACTTAAGGACGGATCTCCGATGACAGCCCATACAACCAATGTCGTACCGTTGACAATCGTTGGTGCCGGTACACTGAAACTCCACAATGATGGAAGATTGTGTGATGTCGCACCGACAATGCTTGATTTTATGGGAATACAGAAGCCCGTCGAAATGACAGGAAAATCCCTTCTTATCAGATAACGTGTTACAGTTGAAATTGTATTATCTATCAGCAGGGACGCACAGGTGTGTCCCTGCCATGATGCCTGCGTTTAATAATCCTTGCAACGATTGGTCGCTATTTTGATACTGAGTTCATTGGTGTTTGCATTTTTCAGCGTTGTATACATCGGAATTATATTGTTTCTTCTGCGGGGACTACTGTCATTACGCCCGTATAATGAACAGAAGGAACATACATTCTCGGTTATAATCGCTGCACGTAACGAGGAATCCAGCCTTCGGGCCTGCCTTGATAATGTTCTGAATCAGTCAATTGGCGGCGGCCGATATGAAGTGATTCTTGTTGATGATCGCTCTGAGGATGCAACACTTGCCATTGCCCTTGAGTATGTTGAACGCTATGAAAATATGAAAGTGATTCGCATCGAGGATGTTCCTGATGGCCTTTCACCCAAGAAACATGCAGTGTCGCAGGGTGTAAAGATTGCAGAGCATGAGATCGTTGTGTTTACAGATGCGGACTGTATCGTTCCCCGTGAATGGCTTGAATCAATCAACAGGTCGTTTGGTGAAACAACCGGACTTGTTCAGGGAATCACAAAATACTCCTATATTGATGGAATGAATAAAACATTCTGGGGACTTCAGGCTGTAGATTTTATTTCGCATGGTATTGTTGCGGCAGCCGCAATCGGTGCGAATCTTCCGATAAATTCAAATGCAAATAATTTCGCGTTTAGAAAAGATGCATTTGGTGAGATTGGCGGATACGGTACCGATAATGCAAAAGTGGTTTCCGGTGATGACGATTTGTTGTTGCAGAAAATCTGGAAAAGCAGAAAATGGAAAATCCGCTTCATGATTGATCGTACTGCAGCAGTTACAACTCTTCCGACATCAACACTACGGGGAGTGCTTGAGCAACGGAAGCGCTGGGGGTCAAAAACAGTTCATTATCATCCGCTTCAGGTTGCATTATTATCAGGTATTTTCCTCTTTTATCTTTCCATTTGTGGATCACTGATCTGCGGATTCTTTTTTCCACAATGTTTCCTGTGGACGCTTGGACTGATTATCCTCAAAACGGTCGGCGAAATGATACTGATGATTCCGGGTACACGTATTTTTCATCAGGGAAACTTGCGCAAATGGCTCCTTGCGGCATCATTGTTACAGTTACCAATGGTTTTATTTGCGGTTTTTGCCGGCGTATTCGGAAAATTCAGGTGGAAAGGTCAGAAATTCGAACGGGTTGTCAGAAAAAACGGCAAAAAATCAATTCCAAAAAAACGAGGGTAATACGCTGTCTGACAGCATCGCCTCCTCAGGAAATCCCTGTTGCAGAATCCGGTAATAAGGTGTACTATATAATTAATTCACGATCAGTCGTTGTTTCAGTAGACAATGATCAGGAGAGTATCTGTGCAGCATAAGTATCATCATCATGAATTTGATTCCACGGATGCTCTGGTCCGGTTGAAAAAAGAGAAGAATATAAAAATCAGCGTTGTGCTTCCTGCTCTCAATGAGGAGAAGACAATTGGCGGGATTGTAGCATATATCCGGAGTCATTTTTCAGGTGATCAGGCGCTTGTTGATGAAATCGTTGTTATTGATGGCAATTCCGATGATGAAACTGTTTCAATAGCTTCCCGGGAAGGGGCTTCGGTTTATCTGATCAGTGAAATTGTTCCCGACGTTCAGGTCAGGGGTAAAGGCACTGCGCTCTGGAAATCGCAGTTTGTTACCAGTGGCGATATTCTGATTTTTATTGATACCGATATTTTTGATTTTGATAAGCGATTTGTCAATGGATTAATCGGTCCGCTGCTTCAGGATGATTCACTGATGTTTTCAAAGGCATTTTACAAACGCCCGTTGTATCTGGGATCAGGGAGATACGAGAATTACGGGGGAAGAGTGACCGAAATTCTCGTCAGACCTTTTTTAAGCGCAGTAATCCCGGAGCTTGCATCAATTATTCAACCGCTTGCAGGTGAGTATGCCATTCGAAGATCGGTTTTAAATAAACTTCCGTTCTGGTCAGGTTATGGTGTCGAGATCGGAATTTTGCTTGATGTTTATCTGTTATGTGGAATTGATTCGATTGCGCAGGTTGATATGGTGGACAGGTATCACCGTAACCGTAGTGTTCTTGAGTTAAGCAGGATGGCGTTTGGTATTCTTCATGTGATGCTTCAGAAGTTTGAGCGGATGGGAAAAATGTCAGTGCATGCACCATTGTATGAAACACTGCAAAGTATGAGCGATACGTCGCACTCGTTAGCGTTTTCAGATATAGAATTACAACCGGTTTGTGAATTTAATAAAAAGAAGTAGAAAATGCTGTTTGATTTTACACTCACACAGTTACTGTTAGTGCTTTTCGGGATGGGAGCGATATTCGCACTGTTTGCCGGAATACGGATGCCCAAATCGTTTGAACATGACGAGAAGGTGCGTGCTGAACTTAAAAAGAAAATATACGCCATGGAAAAGAAAAACGAATCTGATGAAGATCACGTGATGTGAAGGAATACTGTTGCTTTTGCAATCTCGTCCCGGATTGCATCAAGTAGTCCGGTTAATGAAGCACTCTCAAACCCAAAACTATTCCAGACATATTCAGACATTTCGGGAATTTTATTATCTCCTCCATTGCCAATGTCAAGAGCACGGACAAAAATATCGGCACAATGCACCGCCGCAGTCATGAGGAAATGTTCACTTGACGGATTGGGATCGTGATGAAATAATGCGGTGTTCTGCAGGTTCTCCGGAAGATTCCATCGCCTGGCCAAAAATGCTCCGATATCCTGATGCGTTACATCAAAGAGCTCCTTTTCACTTTCGAAAAAAAGACATTTTTTAATCTGGGCATTTAAGAGCGCAAGGTTGAATTCATTAGGTAGATACTGACAAAGTATCAGTTTCCCTAAATCATGAAGTAACCCGGCAATAAAGTATTCCTCCTTGTCATTTCTCCCCAGGAATTTTGCAATTGCCTGGGCTGCTGCACCGCATGCGATCGAGTGCAGCCAGAACTGTTCAAGATCAAATGTTGTTGTGCCACTTTCCCGTTTATGGAATACATCAAAAATTGACGCAGTGAGAACGACGCTTTTTATTGTTGAAAATCCAAGAATGACAATAGCATGGGTAATAGTGCTGATTTTTCCGGGGAATCCATAAAATGCCGAATTGACAAGCTTCAATACCTTTGATGCAAGAGCCTGATCGGTTGTGATCACCTTACCAACCTCTTCTGCTGATGTCTTGGGATTCTGTAAAAGCAGTGTAATGCGCTCAATAACTATCGGCAGTGTCGGTATTGATGTAATATTTTCAAGCGTGTTGAGTAATTTAATTCTGTTTGCCACAATCACATCCTATATGTTTTTATGAACACGGTATTGATAGATTGCGACGAAAAGTTTCTTCATAATGGGTTTATGGATAACGTTTGTAAACTTGTCCATCAAATCATCTTTTAGCTTTTCCGGTGAAATTGATACTGAATTTTCTTCAAAATGGGAATCCTCCTCACCCTCAACAATTATCGTACCGATCCCCCAGTTGGCAAGTCTGCGTCCAAGCGCGACTGAGAGCGGCGAACCTTTCGATACAAGGACATTGCCGCTGGCTCCACAGATCTCTCTTCCCAGGATCATACCGTCCTCAATTTTATCTACAGTTATTTTTTTCATAATACTATCGATTATAGCATCCTGAACCCGACAGGTGCAACTGCATTTTTTTAAATCATTTTCGTAGCGTATGTTACAATGGAAAATCGCTTCGGCAGTGTTATTAAAAAAAAAGTAGACAAATTCATGCGGTTAATATACGCTTGTAGTTATCGGCTTTTTACCCTGATGTACCAGGTAATTAAGTGGAGCCGTTGCCAACAGAATCGTTTACAAGAGATATATATGGATCGAACTGCAGGTGTATCATTGCATAAGAAGTTTAACAGCAGAGGTGGCGTTGCAGTTCAGATTTTGCTTGCTGTCGTAACACTTGGAATTATTGCCGGAATAATGGTGTTTACATTGCTTAAAGAGCGGGAGAAACAACAGGTGTATCATCGGAAAGCTGTTGCAATTGCAGAATATGGGTTGATGGAAGCTTTACAGGAGATTAACCGTGATCCATCATGGAAAGGGTCCGGTGAAAAAACTGACTATGATGACGGGTGGTACAGGATTAAAGTAAGTTCATATACAAAAACAGACACATCTTTTATCAGCATTGTTTCTGAGGGCCATATACAGTCAATTATGGATAGCCAGAAATGCGTGCTCTATAGAAGTGTGGCTAATGGTGATTCACTATGGATCAGAAAAAGTCCATAGTATTGTTGCGGTTATAAAAAACAGACTTTTTTATTGACATTAATCATGTTTGTTGATAAAAATAGAATATATACAATTATCAGAAATGTGTATTTGTAAATCGACAGGTGAAGGTAACGGGTACGATGAATATTCTAAGCAAACTTAATCCTCAACGATCGACAGTGGGTCTGGATATTGGAAACCACTCTCTGAAACTCGTTAAATTGATTCATCAGAAAAATGG
>CAYMGX010000030.1:0-36446 GCA_964390065.1 uncultured Fibrobacter sp.
TTTTATATAGTTGTTAATATACAGTTTTTTATTTGTGCTATACAAAAAAATATTTGCATTAAATATGAACTGGAGGTACAATAGATTTTTATTTTTGACGATTACTGCAATTGTATCCAGATGTGACAAACCTTTTTAACAGCAGTGGTTTTATGAATTCCTCAAATTTCGATATTTCCCGGCAAAGAAAAAACTTCATGACATCTTAGCTGTTTTTACAAAAAGTGAAAGTTTAAAATCGGATTTGTTTACAATGGCAAACAGTAGATGAAGTACAGTTTATATCGATCGGCAATATAATAAAATAGTGGAAAATAAAATTGTGATTTGTTGAAATAAAACAACAGAAATAATTGTTTGTAAACGTTAGGATAGATATTAACGTGTAAATATATAGTGTTTTACTTAATCGAAAAAAAAGTATTTTTCTTTGAATTATAATTAAATACAATTTATATTATATGCACTTCAAATAATTAATTTAAAATCCTCTGGAGGGATCTATTTATGGCCAAGTACGTGTATTTTTTTGGTGGTGGGAAAGCTGATGGAAATGAATCAATGAAAAATCTTCTCGGCGGTAAAGGTGCGAATCTTGCCGAGATGGCTGGGAATCCCGCACTAAAACTTCCGGTTCCACCGGGCTTTACAATCACTACAGATGTCTGCACTTACTACTACGCTAATAAAAGAAATTATCCGAAAGAATTAAAATCACAAATTGATGCAGCACTTAAAAGTGTTGAAAAACTGATGGGTAAAAAATTCGGAGATCCGGTCAATCCACTGCTCGTATCAGTACGAAGCGGTGCCCGCAAGTCAATGCCCGGTATGATGGACACTGTTCTGAATGTTGGTCTTAACGATGTTACTGTTCAGGGGCTTATTGACAAAACAAATAATCCCCGTTTTGCTTACGATGCATACCGCCGTTTGATTATGATGTACGCTGATGTCGTAATGGAAAAAGCTGAAGGTATTGAGCCAAAGGGTGGGAAGGGTATCAGGAAAATTCTTGATGAACGTCTTGAACAACTGAAACATGAAAAAGGTTATAAGCTCGATACTGAAATATCTGCTGATGAGCTCAAGGCTCTTGTTGCGGAGTTCAAGCAGATTGTCAAGGACCAACTTGGCAAACCATTTCCTGAAGATCCTCAGGATCAGTTATGGGGTGGTATTGGTGCTGTCTTTATGAGCTGGAATGGTAAACGCGCGGTTGATTATCGAAGAATCGAAAGAATACCGGACGAATGGGGTACCGCAGTTACCGTTCAAAGCATGGTATTTGGAAATATGGGTGAAGCGAGTGCGACGGGTGTTGCATTTACCCGTAACCCCGGAAATGGTGAAGGTCAGTTCTATGGTGAATATCTGATCAATGCGCAAGGTGAAGATGTCGTTGCAGGTATCAGGACACCATCACCTATTAATGAATATTCAAAAAATGATCAGAGTAAAGATCATCCTACACTTGAAGAGGTCATGCCCGAAATTTACAAACAGTTGTTCGATATCCAGAAACGTCTTGAGAAACATTATAAAGACATGCAGGATATTGAGTTTACAATTGAGAATAAACGGCTGTTTATGCTTCAGTGCCGTGTCGGAAAGCGTAACGGAGTTGCAGCCGTTCGCATGGCGACTGATATGGTCAGGGAAAAACTAATTGATAATGACACTGCGATTATGCGTGTTGCACCGAATCAGCTTGTCGAACTCCTTCTTCCAATGATTGATCCGGCTGCTGAAGCTGCGACAACTCCTATTGCAAAAGGTCTTCCTGCCGGTCCCGGTGGTGCAAAAGGTCGTGTCGTGTTTACATCAGAGGATGCAGTCGAGTGGGCATCACGTGGTGAGAAGGTTATTCTTGTCCGTGAAGAAACATCACCGGAAGATGTTGACGGGATGCATAAGGCACAGGCGATTCTTACATCCAAAGGTGGTATGACATCACATGCTGCACTGGTTGCACGCGGCTGGGGTAAATGTTGTGTTGTCGGATGCTCAGATATCGAAGTTGTTGGAAAAACTTTCAAGACAAAATCGGGCAAGGTGATTAAAGAGGGTGAATGGATCTCTATTAACGGTACCTGGGGTACGGTATATGAAGGTCAGCTCGGTCTTGTTGATATTGACCTTGACAACAATCAGTCATTCGGTGCTCTGATGGCATTGTGTGACAAATCAAGAAAGCTCAGGATCAGAACAAATGCTGATTCACCTGTTGATGCCATGAAAGCGGTATCGTTTGGTGCTGAGGGTATCGGGCTTTTCCGTACAGAGCATATGTTCTATGGTGAAGGTTCAGATAAACCGTTGTTCCTTCTCAGAAAAATGATTATGAGCAGCACTGTTGATGAACGCAAGGCGGTGCTCGATGAACTTGCAGTATTTGTCAAACATGATATCAAAGCTACAATGGAAGTTCTTAACGGGTTGCCAATTACAATCCGTCTTCTTGATCCACCGCTTCATGAATTCGTTCCTCACAGTGAAGACAAAATCGAAGCTATGATCAGGGAACTTAAAATCGATGCTGCAGAAGTCAAGAAGCGCGGTGACGCTCTTAAAGAGTGCAATCCGATGCTTGGACATCGTGGTGTTCGTCTTGGTATAACCTATCCTGAGATTTCTGAAATGCAGGTCCGTGCAATTCTCATGGCTGCCGGTGAACTTATTAAAGAAGGAAAGAAAGCATTCCCCGAAATCATGATTCCTGTAACATGTTCGGTTAATGAGTTAACAAATCAGAAAAAAATCGTTGATAGGGTGTATGCTGAAGTCTGTGAGATCCTTGGTATCAAAAAGATTCCGTTCATGTACGGTACAATGATTGAAATTCCACGTGCTGCTCTTACTGCAAAGTCAATGGCTGAAACAGCAGAGTTTTTCTCGTTTGGTACTAATGATCTTACACAGATGGGTTTTGGTTTCTCACGTGATGATATCGGCGGATTCCTCCCGGAATATCTCACACAGAAGATTCTTCCGGCCGATCCATTCCAAACCATCGATCAGGAAGGTATTGGCGAGCTCATTAAGTTTGGTATTGATCGCGGTCGTTCAACACGTCCCGAACTCAAGGTAGGTATCTGTGGTGAGCACGGCGGAGATTCTGATTCTGTCAAGTTCTGTCATCGTGTAGGCATGAATTATGTCTCATGCTCACCATTCCGTGTACCTATTGCACGACTGGCGGCAGCACAAGCAGCGGTAGAGGATAAAAATTCTGGAAATAAATTAAAATCAACTGCAAAGGAAGTGAAAACCATGGCAAAAGTTACAGCAAAAAAAGCAACAAAACCAGCTGCGAAGAAAGCAGCAGCAGCAAAACCCGTAGCTAAGAAGGCAGTAGCTAAAAAGGCTACAGCTAAGAAGGCTGCAGCACCTGTAAAAAAGGCAGTTGCAAAGAAGACTGCAACTAAGAAGGCCGCTGCAAAACCTGCAGTAAAAAAGGCAGCTCCGGTAGCAGCTAAGAAGCGTGGCCGTCCAGCTGGTTCTGTAAAAAAAGCAGCACCAGTTGCAAAAAAGGCATCAAAACCGGTTGCAAAAAAGGTAACAAAACCAGTTGCAAAAAAGGCAACAAAAAAAGCAGCAGCGCCTAAAGCCGTTACAAAAAAACGCGGCCGTCCGGCAAAAAAGTAATTACTAATAAGTCAATTACATAGTAGTACAAATAAAAAGGGACTGGAGTAATCCGGTCCCTTTTTATAAGGTGTATATTGTTGGCTACTGGCTACTGGCTACTGGCTACTGGCTACTGGCTTCTGGCTTCTGGCTTCTGGCTTCTGGCTTCCGTCCATTCACTCCGAAAAAAAACTCGCTTCCCTGACATGTTGCGCCCCGTTTTTTCCAAGGTAACTCCTGTATAAATGAAACTCACTTATTTCAAATGGCTCTGTTTTAAAAAGATGATTATCGGTAATAAACTGAATCACCCGTTCTTTGTGGGGTCTGTCAAGGCGGGCTACGGTCACATGCGGATGAAATGTGCGGCGACCTGCTTCAATACCCAGTGCAGTAATAGATCGCTCAATAGAGCGCTGAAGATCCTCAAGTTCTGTGCGGTTGTCAATACCAACCCACAATACCTGCGGATCTTTACGCAAAGGGAAAAAACCAGTCGACTTTACCGCTATGTGGAACGGTTCGAACCAGATTTGTTCCAGTGCAGTAATTATTGATGTCTCTGTTTGGGTATCGGTCTCTCCGATAAAACACATCGTAATGTGAAGCTGATCCTGTGGAACCCAGCGGGCACCCTGAATTGCAGTATAAAGATCGCTTATCTGGTCCCGCACTTGCTCTGGCATGTCAATTGCGATAAATAATCGTGGCATAATTTGTGCACCTGATACATCAGGATTTTGTTGAGTGAGTTGCTTTGTTTACAACAATTAAAACGTATGTGGTTGTATTCAATATACCTCACTGTTACCGGATTTTCACAAAAAAATATCCTGAAATGTATGACTCATGGAAAACAACCTGATTCTGTGTATAAAAGTTTGAGAATCGTGGGTTTGTTTGTTGCAAATGGGATGTGTTAAAAGTACATTTATCTAATGAATTGATGTAACCGGAAATTGCCTGATTCAGGCTAAGCAGAAAGGATCCTTTTGATGCACCTTATTTGTACAACAGAACAGATTCGCGCTATTGACAAGGGGACCGTTAATGGCGATTGTGAAAAAGGGTATGTACTGATGAAAGCTGCTGCTCAGGGGATTGCTGATGCAGTTATGGATGCTGTTGATAAAAAAGAAATTATCCATGTCGCAGTCTTCTGTGGTAAAGGTAATAACGGTGGTGATGGATTCGCGGCTGCACTATTGCTTCATGGCAGCGGGTATGATGTCACCTGTTATTCTCTTTGTAAATGTAATGATCTTCAGAATGAAGCTAAGCAGGCATATGATGATTATATTGCTGCCGGGAATACGGTAATTGAAATTGTCGATAAAGAGGCACTTCCTGATTGTTCAAAATTCAGCATTATTATAGATGCTCTTTTGGGGAATGGATTAAAGGGCAATCCTGAGGGACTTTATGCAGATGCGATAAATTGTATTAATCAGTCACATGTTAATGTCGTTGCCGCCGATACACCATCAGGGCTTGACAATGATACCGGAATTCCCTTATTACCCTGTATCAATGCTCGGCTTACTGTTACGATGGGATATTCAAAAGTCGGACTATATTTCTATCCAGGCAGATCGCATGTCGGAAAGCTTAATATTCAGCCGCTTGATTATGATAAGGCAATTGTCGAAAAGGAAAAAATAAGTGTTCTTACGCCAGACATACAAGATCTTTACAGAATGCTACCACCGAGACATGCCGCAGGTTCGAAGCATGATCATGGCCTGGCACTGCTTTTATGCGGCTCCCGGGGAATGAGCGGTAGTGCCGCACTTGCATCTCTTGCTGCGCTTCGTGTCGGATGCGGAATGACTCACTGCGCGGTGCCTTTATCAATTGCAGATATTCTTTCTGTAAAGTTAACTGAGACAGTAATTCATCCCTTGTGGGAAAAAGAATCCGGTGTAGTATCAATTAATGCTATCGAACAGATTCATATACTCGCTGATGGAAAACAGGCAATGTGTATCGGGCCTGGCCTTGGCCACGATATCGGGACATCAAAACTTGTCCGCGAACTTGTCAGAAGTGTTAGTGTACCATTGATACTTGATGCCGACGGGTTAAATGCATTTAAGGGATATGCTGATGAACTTGAGAATCATATCGGTGAAGTTATTATTACACCGCATCAGGGTGAATGGGGGCGACTATTCGGGCCGCTCGAACGGGAACCGTTAAAATTAATTCAACAGGTTAAAACTATTTCGCAAAAATTTGGAATAACTATTTTACTAAAAGGGAATCCGTCAATCTGTGCCAGCTCTGATGGTACTGTGTATATCCTGCCATTCGGTAATAGCGCTCTTGCAAAAGCCGGGAGCGGTGATGTTCTCAGCGGATGCATTGTGTCACTTCTTGCACAGGGTGTAGTTGTTCGTGATGCAGCAGTGCTTGGTGCTTATCTGCTTGGACAGGCTGGAGTTATTGCATCACAGTGTATGAGTGAGTATTCAGTTTTAGCCAGTGATGTTATCGAAACTATTCCTCTGGTAATTCAACAGTTAATTGTCAAAGGCCGGAAAATGAATGCAGAACAATAGATGTAAAATATGTAATAGTTGCCATCACTCTATGACATTGTTATATTTCTTCTGCCCCTTCTTCCCAAAATACACTGTCTGAAACTATTTTGGAAAAATCTGTCGGGATTTACGTGTAATCGCGCATTTCCCGCATAATTATTTATCATCAAGGGCATTGCATGAAAAAACTGCTGTGTGGTTTGTCAATTTTTTTTACGGTTGCCTGTTGCGCCGGGTACAATCATCCGGAAATAAAATGGAGAACAGTTACAACTGAGCATTTCTCCATTAACTACTATGACAAGACTGAACCCGCATTGTATGCCTCTTGGAAAATTGCAGAGGAAACATATGCGGCGATTGCTCCCTTGTTTGGCTACAAGCTTCGAAACCGCATTGAATTATCACTTGCAGATTACGATGATTACAGTAACGGATGGGCAGATTATACATCCGGGGCAATAATGATCTGGATACCTGATGCACAGATGGAGTTTCGTGCGAATACCACCTGGTTGAGAAATGTTATTTCACATGAAATCACTCACATTCTCAGCCTTGAAAGCAATAGTAATCGCCGCTCGACAATGATCAATATGGCCATAGATCTTAATCTTCAGGGTCCCAACGAAAATTTTTCTGTTCAGGAGATTGCTGCTAAAATAACACCATGGCCAAACTGGTTCGTTGAAGGTATTTCGCAATTGGGAGCAGAACGGTTGGGACACGATTGCTGGGATGCGCGTCGGGAGATGCTGCTACGTACAGCAGTGATGGCCAGACGGCAGTTGAGTCTTGATGAAATGGGTGTTTTCAGCCATGATTCACGCGGTAATGAACAGATATATAATCAGGGGTATTCTTTTGTCAAGTTTCTTGTCAATCGGTGCGGGCTTGACAAAATAACTGCTGTTTTAAGAAACGGGGCATCGGAACGCATTGATTTCCGAACCGAATTCAGCGAGCGAACCGGCCGTCAGGTTGAATCGTTTTATGTAGAGTGGCTTGATAGTTTGAGAGAGTCATATAGCGTCAGGTTTCCATCAGCGGGTGCTGCTGAGACAGTCGTAAGCCATGGCGGTTTGATTAATGCAGTGCCGCAGGTATCGCCGGATAAACGGTTTTTCGGGTATTTGTCAAGCGGTCGTGATGATGCCGGGCAGACATCACTTCTGATTTGCGAGTATACAAGTGGTAAAATAATCCATAAAATCCGGTATGCACATACATCATGGGCTTTTTCAAACGATTCCCGTAAAGTTTATTTAGTCAAGTCACGTGATCCCGACAGGCACGGATCTTTTCTTAATGATCTCTTTTCATTTGATTTGCAGACAAGGAAAACTACTCGAATAACCAAAAATGGCCGTATTTACAATGTAGCAGTTTCTCCTGTTAACGGAGGTGTTGGAGTTGTGACTTTTAATAAAGGCGTATTTCAGCCGGGCATCCTCGATATTGCAAGCGGGAATATTAGAAATACTGTCAGCACGGTAATAGGAGAACCGATTTTAAGATTGTCATGGAGTCCTCAGGATTCAACACGATTTGTTGCCGAGAAACTCGTTGATGGAGTTTCAAAACTGTTTATTTATTCTACTGTTGATACTACAGTTACCAGTGTGACATCGAATACAGCCCGGGAGGAATCACCATATTGGGCTGCGGATGGCCGGATCTATTTCAATGCTGATTATGATGGAGTCAATAATATCTATAGTAGTAACAGTGAAGGATCAGACTTGCAACGGTACACAAATACAATTACCGGATGTTTTTCTCCTGTTGTGGTTGATAACAGTGCGATCATCTTCAGCGGTTATAATGTATCAGGATTTACCATTGCCAAATGCGATATCAAAGGTGCAGCGTATCAGGTCCCATCCGGTCTTGTCTGCACATTTAAATCCTTGCCAGTACCGAAAGGTAAAGTAACAATTAACGCAACACCTTATCGGGTTCATTATGGACGTAAAATGTCTGAGTTTACAATTTTCGGCGCCATAACACGTAATGATGGACTTATTATAAAAGATGACAATGTGGATATTGATTCGACAACATACAACGCAGGAGTATCTCTTTCATTGTATCAACAGGATCCTCTTGATAAAAAGAACAAAGCAATGGGACTGGCTGCGGGTGTTGCCGGTCTGAACGAACGTGTGGCTGATAACCGGAAGAAGCGTTATAAACCGACAATGCTGTATGATGATAACAATTTTCTTCGTCAGAAGACGTTAATGAAGATACCTGAAATCAGAGGCGAAATTCTGAGTTCAAAAATTATAAAGAATAATAATTTAAATACAAGGTTAAATCAGACTTTTAAATCTCAGGCTGCAAATGCAGATTCAACTGATTCAAATTCTCTGCAGTATCAGATTTATTTACAGCCAATGTTATCACTGGTAAATAAAGAAAATAAAGCAACACTGCAATTTCAGGTCGCTGCAGTTACTTCAATTATTCCTGTACCATATTTAATTAATGCATCCTTGTTGTCTGAGTATCAGCTATCGAAAAATGCAACAATTGCATTCGGTGCAGCACCGTCTATTCTTCTCTCATTTCCATCGATATACGGACAAACTGCGGTAAACTCCAGTTGGATATACGGACAAGTACCGGTAATCTTTAACTGGAGTACAACGGGTACCTACAATGAAGATATAAATTATAACTTTAATAATTATAGTCAGATGACAATTTCTACGGGTGCAGAGTTTATTCCATTTGAGGAAATCGAATATGTTGATGAGGATAGATCAGGTACAAGGTTGTATAATGCAAATGCATTTTATACATCAGCGCTGCTTTTTCATGTATTCCCATTGAATAAATACAATACCCTGCAGCTCGCACTTCAGGGTAATTATTACCGGTTTGACAGAAAAATGATATTTAATGATTTCAAACATGAATCAGCAATGCTACTGCAGTCGACTGCCTCTGCGAAATATGTTTTTCCAATTGTCAGGAACATAAATGCCGGTAACTGGTATTATTTTGATAATTTTTATGGATCTGTCGGTTATTCCCTGCTTCTTGAAATGAATGGTGTATTTCTTGATAATCCATCAAGGAAAATTTTACATGATAAGAACTATTCAAAAAATGCTGCTGCAGGGCATCTGATAAGTGCCGCAGTGGAACTTGGACATTATAGATCGAATATGTATTTCAAGAAATTTATTATTGGTGTTGATTACGAACTGTTAAGTGAAAAAGTCTACCTGAAAGTAGCTTCTGAGTTTTAATGAGATTTTTGTCTCATGAATGGTTTGATATTTTGATAATGGAGACGGAAATGAAGAGTTGTAAAAGTATTATAATTTTATTGTTTTTAATAACAGTTGTTGGTGCGCAGTTTCGCCAGACTCCATTTGTGCAACCGAAAATCATTAAACGTATCAATCATGACCGGAATGCTTTTACCCAGGGTCTTGAAATGTACAACGGGAAACTTATTGAAAGCACCGGTTTATATGGAAAGTCATCACTGCGGATGCTTGACACAAATGGTGTTATTCTCAAAAAGGTATCTGTTGACAGTGTGTTTGCTGAAGGATGCACGGTTTTTAAAGGAAAATTGTTTCAATTGACCTGGAAGGAATCAATCTGTTTTGTGTACGCACCATCGGATTTTAAGCTGAAAAAGAAGATTAGCTATTCAGGCGAGGGGTGGGGGCTTGCACATGATACAACATCGATTTACATGAGTAACGGTTCCGATACCATATATGTTCGTGATTCTTCATTTGCGATGAAACGTAAACTTCAGATACGTTTTAATGGAAAGCCGCTACACAATCTTAATGAGCTTGAATTTGCAAATGGTAAACTGTACGCAAATATCTGGTATGAAAACGTAATCGCAGAGATTGATCTGAATAATGGTACTGTAACGCGCCTGGTTGATTGTTCAGACGTTGTTGCGACCGAGAGACCTGTGTCCCAGGAATGCGTGCTTAATGGTATTGCATACCGGGAAAAGGATTCGTTGTTTTATATCACGGGAAAGAACTGGGCGCATTTGTATCTTGTTAAGTTTTAATACGATCCTTCATCACAACCCGACTCTGTTAATCGCCACCGCAGCACATGCTGCACCAAATCCGTTGTCGATATTCACAACGGTCATTCCAGACGAACATGAATTGAGCATCGCAAACATCGGGACCAGGCCGTTTAAATGGGAACCATATCCGACACTTGTCGGAACGGCAATAATCGGGCAGGAAACAATTCCACCGATTACTGATGGCAGCGCACCTTCCATGCCTGCGATTGCAATAATCACTGGTGCATTCAAAAGTACTTCTTTATATGCAAACAGACGATGAATTCCGCTGACACCGACATCTGAAAGAACTCTGCACGGATGCCCGATTATTTCAATGGTTCGTTGAGCCTCACGTGCAACACTCAGGTCTGCAGTACCGGCTGCACAAATAAGAATTTCCCCATGTACTTTATCTGCAATGTTCCATGATGATGACTTGTGCCAGAATACTTTACCCAGCTCGTCAATTTCAACGGCCGGAATCTCTTTTTGCACTGCGTCAAAAACATCAGTGCTCGCTCTTGTTCCGTAAACCGTCGCACCGTGTTCGATCTGAGCTTTTGCAATCGCAACGACCTGATCCGGAGTTTTGCTTTGGCAGAAGATTACTTCAGGATACCCTTTACGTAGTGCCCTGTGATGATCAATCTTGGCAAACCCCAGATCCTGAAATGGGAGGTCTTTTAGATGTCCAAGAGCATCATCAATAGTAATGCTCTTGTTGTAAAGTTTTTCAAGAATTGACTTAAGATTGTTGTTATCCATTACAGACCCCCATGGTCACAATTGTTTTTATGATGCTGTGCTGCGATAAGGTTTTCTATTGATGTGTAAATCTTTTGATATGTATCTGCCCTGAAAATGTGGTTCCTGTGAACTGTCGCCTCGGAAACTCCCTTTATATACCATGCGCAATGTTTTTTCATCTCTCTGGCTGCATGGCTTTCACTGAAAAATGATTTGAACAGTTCAAGGTGCTCAAGGGCAAGTGTTAATCTATCAATTATCGATGTCTCCGTAGATGTCTTATTGTCAAGCAATGTCCTGATCTGTTCAAAAATCCACGGATTACCATAGGTTCCACGTCCGATCATCACAGAATCACACCCGGTTTCATTAAACATCCTGATCGCATCTTCAGCATGAACAATATCACCATTGCCGATTACCGGAATGGAAACAGACTGTTTTACAGCCGCGATCCGGTCCCAGAATGAGTGCCCGGTAAACATCATGGTTTGTGACCGGGGATGAACCGTAATTGCTGCGACACCGCACTGCTCTGCTGCTTTTGCAAAATCTGTATCAACCCATTCATATTTGTTCCAACCCGAGCGGATCTTGACTGTAATCGGTATTGTTGTTGACGAAACAAGCGTTTTAAGAATCGTTTCAAAGAGGGGGCGGTCTTTGAGCAGTGATGCGCCACCGTTTTTGCTGACTACCTTTGAAACAGGACACCCGCTGTTTAAATCTATAAAATCGGGTTTGATCGTTTCTGAAATCTGCACAGCCGCTCTTGCGAGATGATCCGGATTGGAACCGAAGAGTTGTATTCCAATCGGCCGCTCCATCTCAATAAATCGCATAATCTCTGAAGTATTTTTTGATTTATAAAAGAGCCCTTCCGCACTAAGCATCTCAGACACAACAATGTCTGCCCCTTTTTTCTTGCATATCTGCCTGAATACAGAGTCGGTTACACCAGCCATTGGTGCAAGAATTAATTTTTTATTAAACATGGGCTTAAAATAGATTATTTAACCGTTTATCACCATTAAAACATAGTTTATGGAAAAAAAATAGTGTTTAGTAGTTGAATTGTGTTACTAATGCTGTCTGGTAAAAGAACTGGAGTAATAAAAAATGGTGAGAGCATAAATTAATCTCTTACTAATAGACAAATTAGCGACAATAAATCTATACTTTAATACGGTAATGTAAATAGGAAACTTCAGCGAACCATTTGGGTGTTGTGGGAGCAAGAATTATGAGGATTGATGATGAAAACTCTTGAAACGATTGAATTTAAAAGCCCACCTACAGTGCTTGCTGCATGGCCGGGGATGGGCAATGTCGGGTTGATCACTGTTGATTATCTAAGGCGTAAGCTTAATGCACAGTTGTTTGCAGAGATTGATATGAGTCCGTTTTTTATTCCGGATTCTATTGTTGTCAAAAACGGAATATCACAATTTCCTGAAATTCCGACAGCGGTGTTCTACTATACCAATAACCCGGATCTTATCATTTTTGAGAGTAATGCTCAAATAAGCGGTAAAGAGGGAATAATGATTATCAAGACGATCCTTGATATAATCATACAGTATCCGGTGCAGCACGTATTTACATTTGCAGCATTTGCACAACCGATGTCCTATTCTGATGAGTCTCAGGTACTTGTCACATGCAATATACCTGAATTCCTTATTGATTTACAGCAGCATGGACTTACACCAATGCCTGATGGATATATTGCCGGATTGAATGGTTTGCTTCTGGGTGTGGCTGCATCACGGCAGATCGAATCTGCATGTATGCTTGGTACAATTCCGGGATATGCAGTCAATCTGAGTTATCCTAAAGCATCACTACAGTTGATTCAGTCGATCAGCAAATTCCTTGACTTTAATGTAGATCTGACAGAAATCAAGGAAAGTATCGATAACATGTCACAACAGTTATCGATGATTGAAGAGCGTATCAGAGATTTTGGTTCAGGAGGAGCTGTAACACATGACGATGAACAGTTACAGCAGGAACTTGAAGACATTGAACAGGAAAAGGTGCCTCAGTATGTGATGGAAAAAATCGAGCGCATGTTTGATGATGCAAAATCTGATAAGACAATCGCAGGCGATTTAAAGAAGGAACTTGACAGATGGAATCTCTTTGAGTTGTACGAGAACCGCTTCCTTGATCTCTTTAAATAACAATTATTGTTACAAATCAGGCATTATTGATACAGAATGCATTACTGCAACCGGGGTCCATCATGAATTCCTTATGTGTAAAATATTTTTTTCTGTTCCTCTTTTTTAGTTGTACTCTCTGGGGTGAAAATAGATCCGGTCCACGTCGTCAGGACGCAGTTGAATACGTTAATAAAGCCGTTGAGTTTGCAAAAAAACATGGTAATGACAGCCTGCTTGGTGCAATTAACAAGGTGCATGATGAGTTTGTTCAGAGTGATATATATGTTTTTGTGTATGATACAAATGGCACTATAATTGCGCATCCTGTAAATTCAAAAATTATTGGTAAAAACCTGCTGGATATTCCTGATATAGACGGAAAATATTTCAGACGTGAAATTGTCAAAAAGGCAACAACACAGGATTCCGCATGGATTACGTACAAGTATAAGAACCCGAATAATGGGTATATTGAGAATAAGACAACATATATATGCAGGGTTCGGGAAATTATTATCGCGTGCGGGATTTATCCGGAGTCGCATGGAGCAAGTAGCAAGTAGCAAGTAGCAAGTAGAAAGTATAATCTCTATTATCGGTTACCAATCCACTGAGCGGCTTCAAAAAGTGTAGTACAGGTATAGTCTGGTTTATAGGAATAATCAATATCCGGGATAGTTCGGCCGGGGGGTTCTGTATGCATTCCTGTCAACACCTGCACCGTTGTGCAACCCGCGCTATGACCTGCTATACAATCGGTGATACGGTCACCGATCATATAGCTTTTTGTTAAGTCAACAGAGTGTTTTTTAGCAGCCTCAAGAAGCATACCGGGTTCCGGTTTTCTGCATGTACATCCGGTTCGGTACTTTTCTACCGTTGCCTCCGGGTGATGCGGGCAGAAGAAAAAATCATCAAGAGCGACTGATGTTTCTTGTTCAATTTTATTTTCTATTAATTTGTGAAGAGACCGTACTCCGTCTTCGCTTAAGAGTCCACGTGCCACAACCGGTTGATTACTGACAACGATCAGTTTGAATTGCATAAGTGCAAACATGACAAGCGCATTACCGACATCCGGGAGCAGTTCGATCTCTTCCTCTTTTGTAATTAAACCATTATCTTTTATCAGGACTCCGTCTCTATCAAGAAAAATAGCATTATTCATTGTTATCATTGCTGATCTCCGCGATGATGCTGTTTTGTTTACTATCGCTACCTATACGATATTCTCAAACAACTCTCGATATAAGATTCGTAATATATCTGTGCTTAAAATGATACTTTGAACGATCAAACAGCTTTTTGGAAATCGCAAGCTGATACTGTTTTCGTTCAGTATCAGGAGGATTTCCACTAACCGTACGGCGTGATTCCTGAACCGGGAGAAATCCGGTTAACATTGTGCAACACCACTTTATTGATAAAATGGAATAAATGTAATGAAGTCTGTCCGGATGTACCGGCATCACATCCAGAATGGTTTTTATCTTCCTTATAAATAAAGGATGAAACTCTTCAGGAACAGGGATATCAGGTTGCAGCAGTGGGTCACAAATCATTTTTGCCGGGTCATCCCAACCGCTGTATTCAAAATCTACAAAATAGAGTGTCCCGTCAACACTGCGTATTGAATTATGAAAACCATGATCTGACGGACTTATTGCATAATATTGTGTGTCAAGTGTTGAATCGTAAAGAATCGGATCCGCCATGCATTGCGCATGAAGTGTAAGAAAATATGGAATTACATCATGGCTGACAAATGCGATAATTTCTGCAGTAATCCGGTCAGACGATTCAAGTTGACACAGTGAATGAAGATGCTTTTCAGTTTTCATGGCGTATTCTCTTAACGTGAAACATGCATCTGAAGCAAACGGAAGATTAAGTGCAGAATTTTTTATCCGCAAATCGTACATCTTCTGCAGTAAATCTGCAAGTGCAATGACATCATCCTCAGAAACGGTTCCGTTTTGAACCGGTGTTCCCTGAATGAATCCATAAACACCGGTGTGCGCATGGTCATCTTTGAGTAAAGGTTTGGGAACATTGGTTATTCCATTCTCATGAAGAAACGATAGCATCGAATATTCGGCATCAAGCCGATCGCGAATTTCTGATGGGCTATGGGAATAGTGCTTGATAAGCACATCGCCGTTCGCTCCACGAGCTCTGAAACAACGGTTATTACAACCTTCACTAAGCTGTATCAGATTTGTAAAGGTACTGCCATGTATTCTTAGTGATGTATCTGGCATCAGGTTTTTTCCTGTTTGAAAACGTTATTAAAAATCAGATTCCCGATTGATATCCAAATCGTTATGAATTTGATTTCTATAGCTGTCTACGGTTTGTGAATATAATCAATTGGTAATCTCCTGAGGGTATCAATATATGTATCAACCCATTGGATTGTTTCGTCAATGCCCTGTTCAAGCGTTATTTCCGGTTTCCAGTGAAGATCCTCTTTTGCTGCTGTGCTGTCAAGAAGGTACGCCGGATCTTTTCCCGGACGATCACCTGTGATCTCCACGACACTACCGGCGTGTACATCCATACATTTGCAAATGTATTCAACAAGCTCCCTGATTGCTATATGACGTGCTGTGGAAAAATGATAGACCTGACCTGTTTTCATTGTTTTACATGCTGCAAGTGTACCCCGTGCGACATCACGTACATGTATAAAAGAACGAACAGTATGACCACCGTCCTGAAGCTGGATTTTTTTACCAAGACGAATAAAAAGAATCGTACGTGGTATTATTTTGTAAATCTTCTGTCCGGGGCCGAAAATAGTGGCGGCACGCGTTGATGTTACCGGAAAGCCATATACATCATGAAATGTCTTGAGGCTCATATCCGCTGCTGCGCGGGAAACGGCATATGGTGTAGATGGATTATAGGGCGCATCCTCGGATATTATTCCGGAACAATTACCATAAACCTCCGGTGTTGAAATATGAACATATTTTTTCAGAAATTGACATTTACGTAATTTGTCATGAAACAGTATTGTTGCAAGAGTATTCGTCTTGAACCAGTCGCCGGGATTCTCCCAGCTTTGTGCAATCATGCTCTGGGCAGCAAAGTTGACAACGTAATCAGGCTTGTACTGATTGATACTATCCATAATCTGGATAAGGTCTGTGGTAAGATCAAGTTTGTGAAATGTAAAATCGCTACAGTTTCTTTTTTTATAGGGAAGGAACGCTTCATGCGGCTCATCAGAACGACTGATACCGATAACGCTCATGTTCTGCTCAAGACAATAATCGACAAAGTGAGAACCGGAAAATGAATTACTTCCAAGGACAACAATTTTTTCCATCTGGAAAGATCCTTTTTTCAAAACTGATAATGCATCTACCGGCTTTTACTGATCATATATAGTCAAATGAATCGCTTTGATGCAACTGTCATTTCATGAGCAGTTATAACCTCTTATACGACATATTATCATGCCTTATTTGTTAAAATAAATCAAGATAAAGTAGAATTCCGGCAGCAAGAATTGCAGAATTGTATAAGTTGTTAGTCTGAAATGAGATAAGGAAGAGAGAGAATAGGTTGAGATTAAGGTTAAGGATGAGGATGAATGGGAATAAGATATAGGCTTAGGTTGAGAATAACAGTTATCGTTCCGATGTGCGGCTAACATAAATTCCCTTCTCCTCAACCTTAACCTCAACCTTAACCTTAACCTTAACCTTAACCTTAACCTTAACCTCTCTTCCTCCGATGGAGTGGAACAATGGCTACATTATCAGTGGTTATGGTAAATTACAATCGTTCGCATTGTGTCGGTAGGGCTATTGAAACGGTAGCGAGTCAGTCAAAGCCTCCGGATGAGTTTTTTATCCTGGATGATTGCTCGACTGATACCAGTGATGCTGTTATTTTGCCGTATGTTGAGAAATACCCGTTTATTCAATTTGTACATAATGAAAAAACGCTCGGATATATTCCGGCAATGCAAAACGCTACATCATATGCATCGGGAGATTATCTATACATTGCTGCACCTGATGATTATATACTTCCGGGGTTCTTTGAGAAGGCAATACATGCATTTGCAACGTACCCTCAGGCCGGGCTGTTTTGTGGAGATCAGTTTAACAATCTCGCCGGAACAAACGAGATGGTTCCGTATGAAATGTATTGGAGTGACAGGGAACTCTTTTTATCACCGGCTGAACTGGCAGATATCTATGCAGGAGGGAATTTTCCTAAAAGTGTCGTGAGACGCGATGAGTTTATCAGGGCCGGAGGTTTTATTAACCGACTCAAGTGGCATAGTGACTGGTTCTTTTATCATGTTATAGCATATCGTAAAGGCCTGATCTATTGTCCGGAAAAACTTTTTGTAGAAACGATACATCAGCAGGATGATTATCGTTTTAAGGGAATGACTAATGTTCAAAAAGAAGCTGAGGTAATCAGAAATATAATACAGATATTAAAAAGTCCTGAATACATAGATGTGCTTCCATATTTTGCCCGTAGTGCCGCATTGTTTCCGCTCTCACGATCCTGTGTTGATCCGGTGATGAAAATAATTGACAAAAAGGATGCTGCGGCGCAACTACTGATGGCACATTCGTTGTATGTATGGAACATGGAACAGGCTGCTTTACGTAATGAGCAGGCACGAAGAGGTTCAGAGCAGGAAATAGCATCGATTCTGGAGAAGATAAATGTATTGATTCTGAACGGTTCTGTCAAAGATGCATCAGGACTGCTTGATACGATGGAAAATGCGTTAGGGAAAATGCCGCAAATACTGGAACTGCGTCACAAAATCGCGTGCATAAATAAAGTGGTCGAGTTGCTGCGAAATGAATAAATCAAAAAATGGGAATGTTATGGTCCGGTTATCTGTTGTGCTTACCAATTACAATTATGCAGCGTTTGTCGGTCGGGTAATAGAATCGATTGTCATTATCAGAGATAGAGAAAATATTCTATGGCAACATTATCGGTAATAGTAATAATCGAAAACTCAGCATTGACAATTAAAAAAACTATTGACTCAATAATGCATCAGTCACGTCAGGCAGATGAAGTAGTGCTTTTTAATAATGGATCAACAGATGGAAGTCTGGATTGTATTAAGGATGATATCGCGCACCATTCGAACATAACGGTATATCAAAGCAGTACACAACTTGATATGTCAGATGCAATGAATAAAGCCATTACATTGATAAAAGAAGGTTATTGTTTGATTACAAATGCTTCAGGATGGGTGCTCCAGGGGTATTTTGAAGAAGCAATGGATATGGCATCGAAGTATCCGGAAGCAGGTATCATTTGTGCCAATCATTGCGTTGACGAAACAAAGAATGGGCAGGTGAATGAACCAGGGCTCAAGTGGGCCGAAACACGGTCATTTCTTTCACCGGATATGGTGTCGGCACGTATGGCCGGACATGGCATTGTTAAACAGGGTGCGATATTCAGGTTGAAATCGTTATGTGACATTGGTGGTTTTCCTGCAGAGCTTGGATGGCACAGTGACTGGTTTGTTGCGCAGGTCATGGCATTTCGCTACGGATGTATTTATTTACCTCATGCGGTATATGCAGATACTTCAGGTGTTCATGCTTCAGGATTGGAACATACAAATACTCCCGGGCAGCTGGAAATAATCACAACGATGATCAGACTGCTCAAATCTGAGCCATATAGTGATGTATTTCAGCATTTTGCCAAAGCAGGGGTAATGAGTGAATTCCCACTTGATGCAGTGAATGTGGTAATGCATAATCCGGAATTCTGGGATAGTGTATCAATGCAGCTTATTGCACAACCGTTGCAATACTGGAATAATCATCTGATACAACTGCGCAATGATCGTCAGAGAATGGCTATCGAACGGAATGTGTGCGCTATTGTAAAGGAATGTGATACCATGATTAACGATGGTTTTGGTGATGGGTCAGAGAAGAAAATCACCGATCTTATCCATCAATTTCCAAAGCTTCCCGATGGCTACCGGTTAATGGCCAGACTCATGGTACAAAAAGGGAATTTTGTGCGCGCACTTGAATCGTGTAAAACGTGGGTATCGCTGCAGCCGCAAAATGTTCATGCCAAGATATTCGAGGGATTTATACTTTTCAACTTGAAAGAGTATCAGGCTGCTGAAAAATCGTTTCATGATGTTCTTGTAATTGATCAGTCAAATCTTGATGCGTTAATTAATCTTGCCGAATTGTCAATGCATTTCAAGCGCGCAGCGGATGCCCTTGGATATTTACACCGGGCGCAAAAGTTCTATCCTGACAATCATGAAATTCACGACCTGATAAGCAGTTTTAAAAAAGAACTCGGGATATCTGTGTAAATATACCTCTATAGAAATTAAGTGGCTTCGCTTCAAACAAAATAATACTAAAAAACCTGGAAGGCAATGTGCTTTGGTAAGCATATAGGCTGATAGTAGCATCTCATTTGACAGCGTGATCGATGTAGAACGCGATACTAACAGATTGTTTCTATTGGAGCTTTCCCTTTAAGATCTACGCAAACTGTTGATTGAAAATTGGATGGATCCGGAACTGCGTCGATTGATGCAGCCGGTAGTTCATCTGCCCACTTTTCAAGAAATACTGTTCCTTGAGCATTCCATTCCTTATCAAAAACCGCCTGAGATCTGCGTTTGATAACGATATCGGTAGAAACCAGAATCCGGTTTGTGTGACGCGCCTGCATACAGAAATCAAGATCGTAAAAATGCTCTGCAGTAAAATTAGTATCGTCAAACTTGCATGTTGTAAATAGATTACGTTTAACGGCCATAAAAACACCATCAACAGCAACAACTTCAAAATCTCCGTTTTCCTGAGAGTATACAGCGGCAAAAAAATCGCCATTTTGAAGGTGATGAACCACGCGACCTTTTATAAAAGGTCTTCCTGCAGCAGTAAGTGATGGTTTATTGGGGTAAAGGTACTGACTCCCGGCAACGCCAACAACACCAAGCCACTGATCATTAGCAAATTTTAATTCGAGATTCTGTCCCCAATTCATTTTCATAAAGTAAACATCTTCCCGAATAAAAACGAGTATGTCACCCTTGGCAACTGTTACAGCGTGATTGTACACTGCAGCGAGGTTGGTATTCTGTGAACCGTCAAACAAAACATACTCGCACTCACAACCGGCTGTTTTGTATACATTGCGTTCCTGAATTGATTGCGCCGGTGGATTTTTTGCATTAACTATAACACTGATCATTCTTATCTCCAACATTAAACATAATAAGTATGCAATAAAATTAATAAATAGGCAAAAGAAATTCAACCGGGTTAACCGTGATCCGTCCGCAGCACGCTATCCGAAACATGGTCACGAGTCACGGGTCACGTTCCTGCCTCTTTTCAAACCCAGTTCCCTCCCTTTATTTATGATTGTATCACCAAAGCGCTCCTTGAGGGTATCAATTACTTTTTCTGATTTCTCCCACGTTTGGGCCCCTTGTTCATTGGCGAACAGATCAATCTGCTGGTCATTATCGAGGTTGGTGATTCCCGCACCAATCAGTCTGACTGTTGTTTCCTGTAATTTGTCAAGAATCTTCAGAACATGCTCAAAAATTATCTTCGAAGAATTTGTTGGCGGCACAAGTGGCATCCGGCGTGAATGACGGCTGAAATCGGGACGGCGCCATGTCAGGACAACGGTACTTCCCCTGACATCATTTTTACGGGCCTGTTCGGCTACATCCTGGCAGAGAAGATAGAGTGTGTTTTTCCACTCATCCTTGTTTGATGAATCTGAGTTGAAGGTATGTTCACGTGATATTGATTTGATATCATCAACATCGCCGACAATACGATTGTCAATCCCACGACAGAGATAATAGAGCGATTCACCATGTTTACCAAAACGCGAAGACAGGTAGTCAAGAGAAAGCACCTGAAGATCACGAACGTTGGTAACCCCGATGGACATCAGTATTTCGGCACTTCGTTTACCGACACCCCATAATTTACGGACATTCATGGGTGCAAGCCAGTTGATTATTGCAGTACTGTCAAAGGGAGTCTCGGTGATACCATCCGGCTTATTCATATCTGAGGCGATTTTTGCGAGAAATTTATTTGGCGCGATGCCTATTGATGTAGTTAGGTGTTCTTCTTTGTAAATTGTCTGCTTGATCGCGACAGCAATCTCCTGCGGTTTTCCGAATAGCTTTTCTGTTCCGGTCATGTCAACAAATGCTTCGTCAACGGAAATCTGTTCGATAGCAGGGGAGTAACGTCTGAAAATTGCCATAATTGATCGGGATACACTGCTATAGACATCCATTCGGGGAAGCAGAAAAATACCATGAGGACAACGGTTGTAAGCCTCATTAATTGGCATTGCACTATGAACACCGAATTTCCGCGCTTCATAACTCGCAGCACTGACTACACCGCGTTTACCTACCGGAGAACCGACAATCACCGGCTTACCGCGATATGACGGATTGTCACGCTGTTCCACTGATGTAAAGAATGCATCCATGTCAATGTGGAAAATTACTGTCTGATGCATTATTGAACAATACCTTTTAGTAAATTATTAAAGCTATGCATTAATTGGTAAATGCACTTCGATCGTTTGTAACGTTTCAACTCACTCCAGATCAAATGAAAAGTCGTACCCTTTTCCAGCCCTGATTTCCATTTCAACAGTTGTGTTTTTATAATTCAATGGTAGTTTCAGCCGGAATGTTGTCCATTTATCAATGATGGTGCTTTCATAATGTGCACTTTTCATCCATTTATTCATCATAGGACCATTAAAATAGATCCAGTCTGAAAATGCCTGACGGACACGGATTGATATTCTGCCACTTCCGCGCAGCCGTAGCGTTATGACCGGTTCTGTTATTGTCACTGATTTCCGTGCAATACTAATATTCCGACTGCCGGATTTGTAACCTAAATGAAAAAACGTCCTGTCTTTATCACTCTTTTCTACAAGTGATGCAGCCGTAGTACAGAGTGTCCAGTGCTTATTAATACGGGTAGGATGTACTCGTGAAGTACCCGGGCGATCTGTTTCATACAGTATCGTTTCTGGTTTGACATTCTTATACAGTTCTTCTTTATCCGTAAATGGTTTACAGGTAAATGATGCTATGACAGGCAGATGATCTGAATAGCCGTTTGCAGTATGCTGTATGCGATTGTTCTGCCTTTTTATTTCCCAACGGAATGGTATATTGCCACGGAGTAATCTGTTGTTCCAGGTAAAAACCTGATAGCTGTTGTCGATGTAGGATATACCCTTGCTGTCAAATAATAATCTGTCAATTATTATATGGTCAAGTGTCTGGTTGTATCCTTTGTGAACTTCGCTCATACGGTCTGGTTCCGGCAGTTCAAGCCATAAATCATAATATCCTTTTGCCTTGCTGAGCATGTCCTGTTCAGTGATATGTCTCACACTGCCGGATAATTCAGTGACAGTACCAAGAATGTGATTCAAACCGTTTATCTGCGGACTGTTTATTCCTGATTTGGTACGATAGTGGAATTCATCATAGTTGATATTGAAATCTCCGGTAATAATGCATTCTGAGGATATTCCGATTGTATCAAGTCTTCGCTTAAGAACCTGTGCAGCGATAGTGCGATTATTTTCAGGATTCATTTTTGATGGCCAATGGTTTACAAATACTTTAAAAGTTGTATTGTTGAATGATATATCGCTCTCGATTATATTTCGTGATGTCTTACCGTTATCCATTCGTACTTCATGCATCAGAACCTTTTTTACAGGGTATTTCGATAATAGCGCAGTGCAGGTGCTGGTCTTGACAGGCTGATCTCCGATGACACTGTACTTGTAATCAAGCCCTTTGTTCTTAAGGTTTTTTTTGAGCTGCATCAGCGATTGGTAACTTTCAACTTCACAAAGTCCGATGATATCCGGACGCATCGCTGCGATTACATCCGCAATAGCTGACACTTTTTTTTGAGCAACGAATTTATCCCAGTTTGAAACTGCGGGATTATACTCAGGGTACTCAGTGCCTTCAAAACGGGTATCGAAAAGGTTTTCAACATTATAAAATGCAACGGTAAAGGTATCAGTCTGATATGCTGCCGCAGCAGTTGATGGTGCTTTAATCGTAGCAGCGGAGGTTTCTATTTCTGAAAATGTACCTTTACATGATATCAATAATAGGCACAATACTATGAGCAGAATGTGAATCGTGAATCGCGATCTGTTATCCATCGCATTTAATTCCGCTGTATAGTTATTCTGCTTACTCTTAAACATTCCTTGGTACTTTCTGACTACTGACTACTGACTACTGACTACTATTTTTCTCCCAAAAATACCCTTTTCCCTGGAAAAAAATAACTTTTTAATCACATTTATGAAACTTCTTATAGTGGGTAGGTGTTACAATAAATGAAAAGGATATCCCTAAAGCGGTACGCATGCATGACATATCTGAGAAACTTGTTATGGAACATCAGGATATGGCGTTGCCGACTGCAATGTGCAATGCGTTTATGATGTAAAAGAGCAAAACAGAGGATATTTCTTAACAGGTTATTCTTTATTTATGTTGTAATACAATACGTTACATGGTAAATAGAGTATTAGTGGATCGCTGCGGCATGCGGCAGGGAACCTTAGTATCAACAGTGTTAAATACTACATTAAACGATGGCAATTTTTTTTTAACGGTGACCGATATTTCACGGATGCACTGATTTTGTACGAGGTTTTAAAAATCAGGGATAGCAAAACAAATTAATTTTACATATTATTTATGTCAGTATTGCTTTTTTATGTGTCCTGAGTGATTTTACTTGTATGAATTGATATTATCCTGCAAGGTAACATGTAAAAACAGTATAAATCCTGTTCGCAGATAAAAACAAAGCGATTATGTTTTTTATCAGACATAAAAAGCAGCCAATTCGACACACATATTTATAAGGAAGGATTTACTTTATGTCAGATAACCGCATTTATATCACGGAAACTGATCTGAATAAGTTGAAAGCACTGTTGAGGTCGTCAAAAGGCTCTCTAAAAAGGGATGAAAAAAGTCTGCAACTTTTAGAAGGTGAATTGAACAGAGCAAAAGTTGTAAAACATCAGGATATACCATCTGATGTTATAACTATGAATTCAGAGATTCATCTCAAAGATATGGATTCACAGGAAGAGACCGTTTACAAGCTTGTTTTTCCACACGAGGCCGATATTGATAAGGGCTACGTATCTGTACTCGCGCCGATTGGTACAGCTCTTATCGGTTATAAAGTTGGTGATATTGTTGAATGGAATGTCCCGGCTGGTACTGCTAAATGGAAAGTTGTGAAAATCTCTTACCAACCCGAAGCTGCCGGCGATTATCATTTGTAAAAACATCCTGAAACAGCAATAAATCAAATAACTGCTGTAACAATGGCCACTGATAACAAAGACATCTACTTCTTTACGATTCATTATACAATACTAATCCTGATAGAATGAATGATACCGGAATCTGTTTCGCTGGTTCCGGTATCCATTATTATTAGAGGAATGAATTATAACGTATTACACGTTTTCTGAAAATATTTTTCTGAAAATTAATTTTTTTGCATTCCCATTTGTCCAATTTATTATCTTATTGTATCGCTGAACTAATTTTAACGGATCATCCGATATTTATTTGTAGTTACATATTAGTTACACAAAAACACCTGAAACCTTAATTGTTGGATTGGAGTTACTTCAATGTTATGTAGAATGATGTACCAATTGTCCATCGTCATGCTTGTATTGACAAGCACGCTTTTTTCGCAAACTGAACAAATCAAAAATGGAACCTTTTCAAGTGGTTCCACAAACTGGAATCTTGGGAAATATGGGGGAAGCTCAAGCGGTACTGTCAGTAACGGAGAGTACGCCATTGTTGTTGCAAGCCCGGGAACTGAATACTGGAACGTTCAGTTTACACAAGGGTCACTTTCTCTTGTACAGGGAAAAACATACCGGTTCAGTTTCGATGCTTATAAAGGGACTCAGAACAGTGGTGCACAAACCATGCAGGTAAACATCGGTCAGTCCGGTAGTCCTTATACATCGTATTTCGGAACTCAAAATAAACTTGTTACCTTGACAACAACGAAGACACGCTACACATATCTGGTTGCAATGACAAATGCAACAGATGCAAACTCCCGTATCGAATTTAACTGCGGGATGTCAACTGGTGGGTATTATATTGACAATGTGAGTCTTCTTGAAGAGACAGCAGCAACACCGCAGCTCGGTGCTGCACCGGTATCAATTGATTTCGGGAATATTACAGCAGGAAGTTCAAGAACAATGAATATAACACTGCGTAATACCGGAACCGCAGCAACAACGATAAGCGCAGTGCAAACATCATCGTCTGTTTTTACAACAACAATGAGAGCACCTGATACCCTGGCAGCATCAGGAATCGATACTCTTGCAGTAACGTTTTCTCCCGTATCTGCAGGTGCGATCTCAGGTTCAGTAACACTATACAGCAATGCATCAGATAATCCGGTCATTACCGTAAATCTGACAGGTAGTGCGACACTTCCCGGGATCGGTGTATCTTCATCGTCAATTACCTTTACGTCAAAACCAGGAACACCTGTAACCGGAACCATTGTACTATCGAATTCCGGTTCAGCCCCGATAACATGGAGTCTCGCAAGTAATAGTTCATGGGCAACAGTCACACCGGCCTCCGGCAGCATTGCTGCTCAAGCCCAGGCTATCTGCACGGTGAAAGTAAACAGTGCTTCCCAGGGAGTTTTTTCAGGTAGCCTGTTATTGGCACATTCTGCACTAAATGAGCCTTCTCCTCTGTCAATAGATATGACATTTACAGCTACTTCCGGTTATCAACCTACAAGCCCATACATTCTTCACCCGGAACGTGGAATTGACTTCGTGCGAAATATCGCTGACTTCAGATCAAAAGCCAGGGATAACGTCAATGGCGGGTACTACACAAATATCAACCGGCAGGGATACTCAACCGGAGCCAATGAAAAAGCGCTCTGCGGACAGTCGCGCATTGCATATACTTTTGTACGCGCATTCATGGTAACCGGTGATGATAAGTATCTTGAACTGGCACATCATGCACTCAAGTTCCTTTACTCACATGGCTGGAACAATGGATGGTATTTTGTTACAGATTCAACCGGAAAATACATGGATCACTGGGGACATAATGACTGGTGGAGCTTTCAGCAGCATTATGCACTTATCGGTATCGCTGCAATGGTTGAAGCAACCGGTGGAAATATGAACTGGAATGATGGCACCGAAAGTGACCATACCTGGCTTATGCGAGGTGTCAATTCCAATTATACAAAACTATGGGATTCAAGAACTGCAACAAAAGGATATTATAATTATTCCAATAGAGCATGGACAAACAAATGGGGAAAAGGATTTACACCGACTGTTGACGGTGTGACAACACATGGCCTTCTTATGGCGCTCATGTACGACTCTCTCAACCATAAGCAGCGTTTTGTTGAACTGGCCGATAATATCGTTGATCATCTTATTGCCGGTATGTCAGTAGCTACTGCAGGTTTTCCTGAAAATTATGATGCAAACTGGAATGTTGACAACAGCAGTACAAGCATGGATATCGGTCATGGTTATAAAACTGCATGGGTTTTACAACGTGCCTATCTGAGAAATCCTGACCATCCTCAATACCTTACATCAGCACAGTCTCTCATGCAGAATCTCTGGGATCATGGCTGTTACGATACAGTCAATGGAGCTCCATATTCCTATCTGAACTGGAAAACCGGTGAAGTAACAAGCACCAATAAAGATTTCTGGATGACAGAGCAGGGGTTTACTTCAGGTATTATGAGTTACTATAGCGCCACAACTCAGGAGCAGCGTGATATGTATTTGCGCGTTGCAGATGGTTCGATAAACTTTTTTATGAATCGCATCATAGATCCGGTGTATGGTGAGGCTTATAATGTTGTAAACAGGGATGGTTCATCGGTTGTTGATGCCAATAAAGGCGGACTTTTTACTGCCGGCTACCATTCGTCTGAACTTGGTTATTATGCGTATCTGTACAGCTCACTGTATTATCATAAGTCACCTGTACAGCTTTACTACTATTATCCTGAAACAAATACAGAACGCACCTTTAAACTTACTCCGATTGCCATTGAAGACAGTGTATTAAAAATTACATCCGTTACGCTTGATGGAGTTCCGTATACTGATTTTAACAGTGACAACCGCACCTTGCATCTGGCTCCCGGTGTTGGTGGTAAATTCAAAGTTACTTTCGGTTTCACTCCCGCTCAAACATTTACCGTAAGTGCAACTGCCGGAAACGGCGGAGCAATCTCCCCCTCCGGATCTGTAAATGTAACAGAAAACAGTTCTCAGTCGTTTAGAATAACACCAGCTGGAGGGTACAAGGTCAGGGATGTTCTTGTTGATGGTGTTTCAGTTGGAGCAGATACCTCATACACATTTTCAAATGTCACATCAGATCATACAATTGCAGCATCATTTGCGCCCGTTACTGTCTTTACGCTTACCGCCTCAGCCGGTAATGGAGGAACAATTACTCCATCGGGTGCAGTATCCATTGTTGAAAATGCATCAAGACGATTTACAATAATCCCGGATGCAGGGTACAAGGTCAGTGATGTTCTTGTTGACGGCGTTTCAGTTGGAGCAGATACCTCATACATATTTTCAAATGTCACATCAGATCATACAATTGCAGTCTCTTTTACACCAGTTACAGTCTTTACGCTTACTGCCTCAGCCGGAAGTGGGGGAATGATTACTCCATCGGGGGCAGTATCCATTGTTGAAAACGCATCAAGGAGATTTACAATAGTCCCGGATGCAGGGTACAAGGTTCGCGACATTCTTGTTGATGGCGTTTCAGTTGGAGCAGATACTTCATACACATTCTCAAATGTCACGTCAGATCATACAATTGCAGTTTCATTTGCAACAACGGTTCATACCATAACCGCATCTGCATCTTCCGGTGGTACAATAACGCCAGCCGGTGCAGTCTCTGTTCTGCAAGGATCTTCGCAGATCTTTACAATTACACCATCAGCAGGGTATCAGATTGCAAGTGTAACGGTTGACGGAGTTTCTGTTGGTAAAGTTAGTACATATTCATGCTCAAATGTAACTGCATCGCATACAATTAATGCTTCGTTCTCAGTGATTTCATCCACTGTCTATCAAATTAACTGCGGAAGCAGCAGTACTGCATCACCCTATGCTGCTGACCAGTATTACAGCGGTGGTACAATGCATACGGTTACAAATAATATCGATCTCAGCGGTGTAACAGATACTGCTCCATCAGCGGTTTACAAGAGCGAACGTTACGGTAATGCAACCTATACGATACCGGGTCTTGTTGCAGGAAACAATTACAAGGTACGTCTTCATATGGCAGAACTCTATCAGACTGCAACTGGAAAACGTAAATTCAATGTCGCAATTAATGGTACGACGGTATTGTCCAATTTTGATATTTACGCAGTAACCGGCGCCCGTTATAAGGCACTTGTCCGTGAATTCACAACGATTGCAAACACATCCGGAAATATCGTTATCACGCTGACTACTGTTACTGACAATGCCTCCATTTGCGGTATTGAGATTGTTGCTGCAGCTCCAAACGATGCTCCGTCAATAGCGACGGCTGCTTCTGCATCACCGAAAATTGTTTCGTCAACAACTACAGTACTGTCAGTGCTTGGTGCTGATGACAACGGAGAAGCAAATCTGACTTATACCTGGGCTGCAAAAGTAACTCCGGATGCAACGGTTACATTCAGTGCAAATGGCTCAAATGCTGCAAAGACTACTACTGCAACCTTTACAAAGGCAGGTAACTATACTTTTCAGGTAACGGTAAAGGATGCCGGTAATCTTACCGTTACTGATACTGTTACCGTGGCTGTCAATCAGGTTGCTTCCGGTATAGCAATTTCACCAGCCAGCGTAACACTTGACACATTGGCAAGCCGGCAGTTTGCCGCCACGGTAACTGATCAGTTTGCCAATGCAGTTGCTTCAACGCCGATAACATGGAGCGCGAGCGGGAATGGTACAATCACCACCGGTGGTCTCTTTACAGCAGGGAAGTCTTCCGGAACTGCAAATGTTATAGCGTCAAACGGAACGTTTATTGATACTGCTCTGGTCACCGTTCAGACTGCAGGCAAAAGTATTGTAATCTATGGTGATACACTTGCAGCCACGTATTACAATTACTCATGGAGCAGTACGTGCAACTTTAACGATGCCTCTCCTGTCAAGGTTGGAACAAAGTCGCTCTCGATTACTTATGCATCAGGATGGGCAGCTCTCTATCTGCAGAAAGCATCCGGGACACAATCACATACGGGCTTTACCGCGTATAGCTTCTGGGCTCACGCCGGTACAGGCGCTGCGCGTCAATGTCAGTTTTTTACCCGCAGCAGCAGCGGTGCTGAAAGTAAACATGTAACAGTAAGCATTCCGTCAAATACATGGACACTTATTACGATCCCGTTAAGTTCGCTGGGTAATCCGGCAGATGCGAATGCGATCATGCTTCAGGAATCATCAGGACGCGCACAGGCTGAGTTTAATATCGATCAGCTTGAGCTGAAGTGAACTGTGTGTTTGTTTGCTGATTAGCATCTGATTGTATGTTGGTATGCCAAGCCTGAATAATCGCTGACAAAAGTGATTATTCAGGTAATTTTATTTCCGGCCCTATTGCGTCAAAAGCATGTTGTCCATATTAAGCGCAGAATTCCTGAATAATCATATTGGCCGAAACGGGATGTAAAAGCCATCGGGGCGCTTATTTTACGAGAATGGTATGCAATGCTTTATCTATTTAGACTTAAACACTGTCATTTATAAAAGAAGTATGATAAAATTATTACCAGTTGAAAAATGATTTCTCTTTGCTCGTAAATTATGGTATCATTGTAAAGTTATTGCAGTATTGCATAGTTATAAATGAAAACAAGGAAGTAAAAACGATGAAAACATGTGTTTCTCTATTACTCATGGTTGTGGTACTGGCTGGACCAACCTATGCAGGTGTGTACGAGTGTCTTTATAGTGCTTGCTGCGCTACAGAGCAACCTTGCAGTGAGCACGATTTGTCTAAATTTAATTGTACTCATTCTGATGACGCAGAAAATTGCTGTATTCCCGTATCAACTACATCGGCAATGCGTATGATGCACTCTGTAAACGTGCCTCATACTGCATTTAACAGCTTTTGTACTCCTCAACTGAATAAACGCCCCGTAGTCCCTCCTCCGGATCCCGGAACCGGTTATGCAACGTAATTGGTCTTTCACTGATAACAATTAACACATTCCAGCACGTACCAAAGACCTCCAGCCTCCAGATCTGACACCTCTTCATAATCCCTGATTATGTAATGCCAATGTCACCTGATGAAACATGTAATGCCAGCGTGCTTGCTCACATAACAGTACTGGTTTTTTTACGTTTAATTCGGTAAGTATATAACAAACCCTGCTCGTCAAAAGAGTTGTCGCAATGTTAATTTAAATAGTGTACAAATATGATATAGACGATCATTGAATAAATTCAAGATTCCAAAAATTATATTCTTTAAAATTACTTTTTGAACAATAAGTTGACTTTAAATTGCTTGTATTCTTTTGATATTGGATTTTCAATGAAAAAACCTATTACTTCCCTTTTTGTTCTTTTTTTTGCAATTTCAGTTTATTCTCTGGATGGTAAAATCAAATTTTTTTATGAAGGAAGTGCTCAGGTGGAAATTTTAACTCCACAGGGAACAACGATATATATCGATGTCAATGATGTCGACAGGCTTCAGAAAAAAGTGTCTGATACAGGCGATATTTTACTGACAACACACAAACATCCGGATCATATAAATGCCAGTTTCTATTCTGATTTTCCTGGAAAACAGATATTTATTAAAAAGGGTGTTATAAAAGTCCGGGGAATTACAATAACAAGTATTTCATCAAGCCATGATCAAGTTTTTGATAATTCAACACCGATAGACGATGTCACCATGTTCATTTTCCTGATTAAAATTGAAAATGTAAAAATAGCTCATATTGGAGGCATCGGACAGGATAAATTTCTTCGTAAACAGGTCAGGTTATTAAAAAATGTTGATATCGCTTTTACGCAGTTTTCTAACTTATATAGTCAAATGGATGTTGAGAATAAAAAAGGTTTCAACCTGATGGATCAAATTAATCCGAAGGTTATAATCCCGTTACATGCCGACAATGCAACAGCGTTATATGCTCTAACAAAGTACAAATCGTATTTTTCAGAAGACTTTACCGTCAGTTTCTCAAAAACAGATATACCTGCGACGCCGGTATTTTTAATTATGGGAAAAAATAAAGATCTCATCGATATAGAAAATCTTTCAAATTCTGGTAAGATTTCACTTTTTAAAAACGATTAAACGGGAACATTTCATGTAAAAAACTTTCAATCTGCTAATTATCTTGACATATTGACTTATAAAGGGGACATTTTGTCAATAAATCCTGGACTTTATAGAGCCATTTCTATTTCAAAAGCAATCAATGATGAAGAACGGCTATTTTTGGAAAAAATTCTATCAGTGGCAATATGTTTAAGAGCACTTCGTAGTTCGTTTATGTAAATGTAGAATCTCAATAACAATTCAATATAATCATACAAATCACAGTTCGGACAATGTGCGAATGCGACTCCGTAACATATAAGCCTTTTTTACAGGGCATATGAAAAAAATATGGGTTCATATATATCCGGGCCATCAGCCGGGCAGTTGCATTTCGCGATTCCAGCGATTGCTGTTTGTGATTAAAACTATACTATTACTCGTAGTAACAGGTCAACCTCAACTGTCTCTTTTGTTACCAGTATTGTTATCAAGCACATCCCTGATTATCATCGCCAATTCCCTTTTTCGGAATGGTTTTATTATGAATGCTTTAATTCCTGCGTCAAGAGCGATGCGTTCATCAACCTGTTTACTGAAACCTGAGCAGAGAATTACCGGTATTGTGGATCGTATTTTCAATATCTCTTTTAAAAGATCCAGTCCACTGATTCCGGGCATTGTCTGGTCGGTGATCACGAGATCGTATTTATCCGGATCTGCTCTGAACGTGTCAAGTGCTGATTCGCTGTCAGAGAATGATGTAACGGTATAACCAAGACTGGTAAGTATTGCAGTAAGTAAATCTATAAGAACAAGTTCATCATCAATAACAAGTATGTTTTCTTTACCTGAAGGAATCGCAGCCTTATCTGCAGCAACCGGTGACTCATGCTGATCTGTTGATGGAATGTAAATTGTAAAACAAGATCCCTCGCCTCTGGTACTCTCAACAGTGATATTACCATTATGACTCTGTACCAGGCCAAAAATAACAGCAAGGCCCATACCTGTGCCTTTTCCCGTTTCCTTAGTTGTATAAAATGGTTCGAAGATATGGTCAAGCGTCTGTTGATCCATACCGCATCCGTTGTCAATTACGCTGATAACAGTGTAAATACCTTTTTGTATAGTACCAATCCGTCCTTCAATTGGGGTAACAACCTGTTGTGTTTTGCAGGTAATCTGCAGTTCTCCCTTGTCATTCATCGCATGTGCTGCGTTTATACTTAAATTCATTACGATCTCATGAATTTTGGTCGGATCTGCGAGTATCATGTGTTGGTTTGAATCAATCATCGTATTAATCTTTATTGATGCAGGCAGGGTTGCCCGCAACATGTCAACTACTTCACCGATAATCCTGCCAGCATTAACGACCGTTTTCATCTCCTTGCTTTGACGGCTGAAAGAGAGAATCTGTGCGACAAGGTCTCTGGCACGTTCTGCACTTTTAATTAATTTGTCAATATATGTCCAGTTTGGATCATCACTGCTCATGGAGTCAATCGTCATATCTGCATACCCGATAATTCCTCCGAGTATATTATTAAAATCATGTGCGATACCTCCCGCAAGCTGTCCGATTGCTTCCATTTTTTCCGATTGGCGTAACCTGTTTATAAGTGTAATCTGCTCCGCTTCATTTTTTTTCTGCTCAGTAATATCCACACCGATTACCCAGGAATGCCATTGTGGAATCGGGAATCTGGTTGATACCTTGGACCAGTTGATAATCCTGAGGGTACCGTCTTTAGCGGTCAACGTGAATTGTTTGGAATAGAAATCTGCATCCGCATTGATCATATCACAAAAAGAACATCGTGCAAGATCATCAGGAATAAGCACTTTTAATGCATCAGGATAATGTTGCATCTCATGAGCGTTATAACCACTAATCCGTTCGCATTCATTATTCCATGCTGTAATAATTATGGTATCGTTAAATGCAATCATCATGACCGGCATATTTTCAACGATATTACGAAGTCGCGTTTCACTTGACTTTATATCACATGTTTTTTTATAAACTGCAACCCGCAGGGTGATCACCCATAAAATGAGTAACAGGGTTATTGCTGCAGTAATTAAAAGTGCAACCAGCAGCCATTGCGGCAATCCTGCTTCTGCATTGATGTGCTGCATTATGTTGTGGTTGGTAGCATGGTAGTAGAAAGAGTTCTTATCGTGTTTCCATGCATCAAGCTGATTATCAATTTGGCGAAGCAACGCGGCATTGGTGCCCTTTCTGGTTACAAAGAATGTTTTAACTGCACCGAAAACGATGCTGGTTTTTTCAACCTGCGTACTTCGTATGTTGTAGGTATTAAACAGTACACCCCCATACACTTGTCCATGTTCAATCAGGGGGATAATCTGATCATGTTTATCAACCTCAATAAATTCACATTCAAAACTGAAATCTTTAATGAATGCTTTAAAATTACGGGCATTCTGATCACCTTTCATTATCGCAATCTTTTTTCCGTTTATATCCCGTAGATCATTGAGTGTCGAATCGGTATGAATTGCAAGGGTACCCCAGCTTACCATGACAGGAACTTTACAAAAATCAAAAAACTGTTCGCGTTCTTCCGACCATGCAAACGCCGGCATAAGATCTACGGCTCCCTGCTTTACAAGATCCATTCCCTCGGCCCAGGTGCAGGGAACGAACTGAACTTTAAATCCTTTTTGCTCGCCGATTTTTAAAATCAGATCACTGAACAGGCCGGCTGCGTTCCCTTTCATGTCAATATAGGATACCGGCTTGATATCCTTAAGCACGACAACTGAAACAGTCGTTTTCCCGGGTGGTTGCGCTAATGAATTGAGCACTGATATAAGGAGCAGTACAGATATCAGGAGTAGTTTCATAGATGCTCCGGTGATGTGTGTGGTGCTTTTAATGATGTTTCGGATTCATCGGGACAATTTTTTCGAAGCCAGTTATTGAGTGTCTGACGGGTTAGTCCGATCATGTGCGCTGCGAGAGATTTATTGTTATTGGCACGTTTTAATGATTCATCAATAAGCGCTCGTTCCACAGTGTCAAGTGTCGGAAGTGGATCGGGAAAGGTGATTTTCTCGGTCATTTTTTTTTCTTCACAGGCTGTTAATTTACGGTTATTTGTATCTCCGATTTTCTTTTTAAATGAATCAAGCGAAAGTACCCCTCCGTTGTGCTGACTTACTGCATCAAAAATCATTCCCCGCAGTTCGCGTACATTTCCGGGAAACGGGTACATGGAGAGAAGTGTGAGAAGTTCCTTTGGATATGTCGGAGTTGATTTGCAAAGTTCACGTGATGCCTGTTCGAAGAGCGTGTCAATGAGTATCGGAAGATCATCGGTACGTTCCCGTAAAGGAGGAATCGCAAGGCTGTGGGCTTCGAGCCGGTAATAGAGATCACGTCGGAATTCGCCATTATGCTGCATCTGACGCAGATTCTGATTTGTCGCAGCGATGATACGTGCATTACTGTGTTTTGACAGATCGGAACCAAGCGGGAAATAGGAGCCTTCCTGAAGCAGCCGTAAGAGCTTGACTTGCGACTCAGGTCGCAGATCACCCATTTCATCAAGAAATAGCGTACCACCCGTGGCTTCATCAATAAGCCCTTTGCGGTCACAGTCTGCACCGCTGTAGGCCCCTTTTTTATGTCCGAACAGTGTATCAGAGAACATGGTGTCGTCAACACCTGCGGCGTTGACACATACGAATTTGCCGTTTCGTCCGCTCAGTTTATGAACCGCACGTGCCATCAGTTCTTTTCCGACACCTGTCTCTCCCATAATTAATACAGGCAGTGATGTCGGCGCAATTGCTTCAGTATATTTAAAGAGATTGAGCATCTGCTCATTACGGGTGACTATTTCAGTAAAATCCTCAGGTGATCTGATTCTATTACTCAGTACACTGGCTTTGAGAGCAGCAGCTTCGCTTTTTATATCATTTATGACTAATGTTTTGCGAACCGTAGAAATAAGTTCCGCTTTGCGGATTGGCTTGACAATATAGTCAAAGGCTCCCTTTTTTATGCAGTCAACAGCTATTTTAACATCATTTTGTGCTGTTATAATAATAATCGCAATATCCGGATAATCCTTCGCCAGAAGAGGTAACAGATCCGTTCCGCTGATATGTGGCATATTGAGATCGAGAAGGATCATCCCGAATTTTCTATCAGCAAGGATTTTTAAAACATCCCGGCTGTCATGGCACAGCACCGTGTTAGAGATTCCCTCAGACATAAGGGTCATTGCTGCCGTCCTGATGAACTGCTCCTCATCATCAACAAGAAGTATTGGTAGAGCAGGGTATAGTGATCGTTCCATAGTTTTTGCTGTGATTTCGTGATTAGTGATTAGTGAATCGTGAATTACGATTCAGGTAATAGTATAGGTTACAATAGTTAACGTATTAATGCAACAATGATAGAACGCTCAGAGTAATTGGAAAAAGATAAGAATTCTTGATTCAGGTCAAGTTTACTGAAATGGTGAAGATGTATACTATTGAAGTTGATATGACTTTATTTGGAATGAGAGGGTCGGCTATGTTTAACGAAACAATTCAGACTATTGGCAGTGCCTCATTTGCAAAAAGTAATGCTGCAAAAGAATCGCCGCTTCGCTATATAACGGCATCAATGCTTGCAGGTGGATTTGTCGGGCTTGGTATTATCCTGATTTTTTCAATCGGGGCACCATTTGGGGCAGTATCATCTCCTGCTGTTAAAATCCTTATGGGGGTATCATTCGGCGTTGCCTATACCTATATTACTATTGTACCGGAAAAAAACAGAAAGGATGGGG
>CAYMGX010000031.1:0-36320 GCA_964390065.1 uncultured Fibrobacter sp.
TGTACTATAACGATTACAGTATCGATGCCGACAATGACAAATCCCGTTTCCTTCGTAAAAAAGTAAAGGAATGGCTTGACAAAGGTGCACCTATTGACGGAATTGGATTCCAGATGCACATCGGTCCTCCAAATAATATTCCCACTGCCCAGGCTGTAAAGGATAATATGGACTATTACGCAAGCCTCGGACTCGATGTCCTGATTTCTGAATGGGATATTAATCTTTGTGGCGGTTTAGTCAGCGCATCACAGCAGTCGCAATTGTATTATGACATCACCAAAATATGTGTCGATAATCCCAAATGCGTAGCGATCACCTGGTGGGGAGTTAACGACAGTGAATCATGGCTGAACGGTTTCCCTGGAGCAATCTGCAATACCACCAGAGAAAGCTCACAATCATTGCTTTTCAACAATAATCAGCCAAAGGCTGTCTATACGCAGGTGCTTAAAGCTCTTAATGGTAAATAAGTAATCATTGATTTGATAGTTTGTGAAGGCCGGGATTGATTTGATCCCGGCCTTTTTTTTGCCTAACCCCCCAACCCCCTCTCCATTAAGGCATGGAGAGGGAGAGTTGAAGTGTTGGTTTGTACTAATTGACATAATTCTAAAAAAAACGATCTGATTTTAGTGGTATTTGTTAATGAATTGATTTCAAATGAATTATAAGAACGATTGTGGTTCACTTAACAGGTGAATGCATTTGTAAAACGAGTTGTGCTCCCCTCTGGAAGACACGCCCCCTAATCCCCCGCAGGGGGACTTTCTAAAACAATCAAGCAATAAACTCCTGTTAATCTTTTAGTCCCTGCGGGGGGGACGAGCAATTGGCACAGCTGCAACATGTAACGCTTAAGTTAATGGCCTCCCTCCTGCCCCCTCTCCATTAAGAAATGGAGAGCGGACGTCGAAATTAATACTCTAATTGACATAATTATTTTTTTTATCACTATCAGCCTGAACAAGCACTAATTTCTGAGCACTAAGTTTGTGTTACTGCGAATAAAAATGTGATAAAAGTATGTAAACCTTTATACGAATTTTTATTATTTTTTTCAGGAATTTTAAGCAGTCTTTATAAATTGTCTTTTATTTTAACGCTCGAGGAGTTTTTTATGTTTCGAAGATCCGTTTTTCCCACCATGATGCTTTTCTTGGTACTTATTTTTATTTATCAATGCCAGCTGCCACAAAATCCTGCAGACCCTTCAAATACCAGGATTGAGTTACTCCTTCGAAACTCACTTTGGACACAAAGTAATTTGTCAATAACCGATACAGTCGGCAAACCAATCCAGATTGGTTTAGTGATCAATCTGCCTGAAAACATAGATTCAATCAGATTATCAGTAACGGCTGAGGGCAAAGCATTGTTTGATACACTGCTCCAAACTTTCAGTTCCAGCTATAAAGACACTATCTGGAAAGCCGTATCTTTTGCTGATACCGGTTATAAGTTAGTTTCAATTGTTCCATATTCTAAAGTCGTTACTCTTGTACCTGCTTCTGCCGGTATAACCATAGTGAAAAAAACGTCAACAACACAGCCTGATAATAACTCCCCAAAATGGACCGAAAAAACATTAAATGTTGCACTTAATGACACTGCCCGATATGAACTTGATTTATCCTCTTTGTGTTCCGACCCGGACAAGGATGCACTGAACTTTGCTATATCTGGAAATCCGTTACCCGGAGATACCATTATAAATAATCGTTATGTGTTTCGGGCAAGCACTGTAACCATTGGGAAAAACAGTGTCGAACTCATTGCAAGTGATCCTTCCGGCCTCAAAGACACTATGGATCTGGTGCTTAACATTACTATATCAGGGAATGATAACAGTCCGCCAGAGGTCACGATAATTGCTCCGGACAGAGACTCAAGTGTGATAAATGCAGGACACTATGTTGTGGATATGCTCTGTAGTGATGCCAGTGGTATTGATTCTGTCTATGCAGTATTCAACGGTAAAACAACTTCAGCAGTTTTAGAAAACGGACATTACAAAATCGCCATAACGGGTCTGGTCGTAGGAATTTACAATGTAATAGAGCTTACAGTTCGTGATAAATCGATCAATGCCCTTAAAACGACTAAAACAATTAAAATTAAATATGCTCAAGGCTTTACGATTACTTATGATGGAAATGGAAATACTTCCGGTGCAGTTCCAATAGATACAGGAAAATACGAAACCGGCGCAACCGCGACGGTAAAAGGAAATTCTGGAAATCTGGTTAAAACCGGGTTTGTTTTTGCAGGTTGGAATACTGCCGCTGATGGAAGCGGGACGGCTTATGCTGATGGGGCGTCACTGATAATGGGCACCAAAGATGTTACATTGTTCGCCCGCTGGACTCAGAATGCTACATTTACTGTTAGCTACGATGGGAATAGTAATACAAGTGGTACAGCACCATCTGATGCAGGTAAATATGAAACAGGATCAACTGTTACGGTAAAAGAAAATACCGGTGATCTTGCAAAAACAGGGTTTACATTTGCAGGTTGGAATACCGCTGCTGATGGAAGCGGAACTGCATATGCAGCAGGGGCAACATTTAAAATGAGTACAGCAAATGTTACGCTATTCGCCCGTTGGACACAGAATCCAACATTTACGGTTACGTATGATGGCAATACTACTACAACCGGTACCGTACCATCTGATGCGGGCAAACATGAAACAGGAACATCTGTCACTGTAAAAGGGAATACTGGAAATCTTGTAAAAACAGGATTTACTTTTGCAGGGTGGAATACCGCTGCGGATGGAAGTGGCACTGATTTTAATGAAGGTTCAACATTTAAAATGGGTTCTGAAAACATAACACTGTTCGCCCAGTGGAATCCCACCTATTCTGTAACCTACGATGGGAATACCAATACTGCAGGTACAGTACCATCAGACTCAGGCAAATATGAAGCAGGATCATCGGTCACAGTAAAATTGAATACGGGGAGTCTTGTCAAAACAGGGTTTACATTTGCAGGCTGGAATACTGCTGCAGATGGTAGCGGAACTGGATATGCTGAAGGTTCGACATTTAAAATGGGTACAGGAAATGTTACACTGTTCGCACGATGGACTCAGAATCCAACATATGCAGTTACGTATGATGCAAACACCGGAACAGGCACTGTTCCTGCGGATGTCAATAAATATGAAACCGGAGCTGTTGTAACAGTTTTGGATGCAGGAACACTTGTGAAAAAAGGATACACATTTACAGGGTGGAACACACTTGCGGACGGTAGCGGAACCGCTCGTGCCTCGGCGACAACATTTAATATGGCTGCTATAAATGTAACCCTTTACGCACAGTGGAAACTCAAGCAATATACCGTTACTTATATTGGAAACGGTAATGTTGGAGGCAGCGTTCCTGTTGATGCAAACCAGTACGATACCGGTTCAAGTGTAATCGTTTTGGGTAATACAGGCGGTTTGACAAAAACCGGGTATACGTTTGACGGATGGAATACTGCTGAAAACGGCAGTGGAACATCATTCGTTGAAGGGACTGGAACATTTGTCATATCGTCAAATACGACGCTATTTGCAAAGTGGAAAATTAAAACATACACACTGTCATACGCTGGTAACGGCAACACTGGTGGAACTGCTCCGGTAGATGTGGCACTCGACTCGAATGCTCTCGCAACTGTTGCAGCGAATACTGGCAGCCTTTCAAAGACCGGATTTGATTTTAACGGCTGGAACACAGGGGCAGATGGCAGCGGTACAGCTCTGGCTTCTGGTGCCACATTCAGAATTAAAAGCGATACGACATTGTACGCTCAGTGGACTGTTAAAAAATATACATTGACAATAAGCGCACCCGTTAATGGTACAGTCAATCTCTCGGGTAATGTCAGTGTCGATTCAAATGTAACAACGACCATCACCGCCACAGCAGCAAGTGGTTTCAGGTTTAAATGCTGGAGAGTTACAAGTGGCTTGGCAATTATTACAGATACCACTGCTGCAAGTACCTCGGTGAAATTGACTCAGGGGAATGCGACTATCAAGGCTGTGTTTGGTTGTTTTACTTTTGAAATAGTAATCGACGACAATATTACGCCTAATGCAATTACACAAGGAAACGATGGCAACTATTACTTTGTAAGTAGTGCTGGCAAATCACCTGTAGTTAAGAAACTCGATCCACAAGGCAACGTTATCTCAACGAAAACTTATGGATATGGTATCGAGGATTATATGTTAAACTCTATTAAAGCAACATCTGATGGAAGTCTTATCATGGGTGGAACAACCGATGGAAAATTGAACATAACGAAAATTAGTCAGAATTTAAACATTTTAACATCCGGTTCTTATGATATAGAAGAAAAATATGAGACATTATGGGGTTGTTTTGCATTTGAAACTAAAAGTGGCAGTTACATTCTCGGTGGAGGCAGACCTGCAAGTATAATCAAAATGCAATCAATAGGAGGTACGTCACAGACGTATTATGGTGTTTCCTCCAGTTGTGAAATTTTTACTGATGGCCAGGAAGTAAATGATGGTGGATTAATTTTTACTGGTGATGATCGTTATGATTTCGATATAATAAAAACAGATGCAAATGGAAAATTACTTTGGGAAAACACCTACCCGGATCTATATCGTGGAAACAGTATAAGACAAACATCTGATGGCGGATTTATTGCAGGTGGATCTGGAATGTCGTCTGGCTTATACTGCGATGGACTTATAAAAATTTCTTCTACAGGTACTGCTCTATGGCAAAAAATAAACCCACTTGGAACTGGCATTAAAACTGTTAGACAAACTGCTGATGGTGGTTTCGTATATGTTTCTAATACACAAGCTCTTGGTAATGGTGAAAATGACATTTATTTGGTAAAAACCGATTCAAAAGGTGAAGTCATCTGGAACAAAACATTTGGAACAAGTAGCAACGAGTATGTTAGAGGTATGGAATTAACAAAAGATGGTGGATTTATTATTCTAGGTGGAAGTGATAATAAATGCTATGTTATAAAAACCGATGAGAATGGTAATGTTGAAAAATAATTACCAATAGTAAACGGCACTACTTTAAAAACTTACAATACCCACGGGCATTCGCCCGGGGGTAACTATTTCGCACCTTCACTGATTCAGATCATCAATGGCGTTTTTAAATTCCGTATTTCAAACGTATAATAAGTCCAGTAACCGAAGCGGTATTCTATCGCATAGTGTATTGTAAATACGTTTCAGATTTTGCAGTGATTCATTTTTACCATAACACGAATCCACGCAATGTCCACTGCTCTCTTTCTCAGCCCGGAAAAGTAAGCGATTTTCCAAAGCATTCATTAGACGTTCGCATATTTCTCATAAGACCTTGGTAATAAGACTGTTGATCCATTTTGACCTTGTGCTATTCAATCTTTATAAAACAATCAGTTACACACTAATCGACATATCTTTGATCTTCGCATAAGCCAGTATTTAATATACTTTTGGTTCCTTTCAAAGGTACACTGCTCTCCGATTTCATCCTTAATTTCCTAAAACTATTGCAGAAATCGGAATTTTAGGATATATTACATTATTATGAAAAACAGCAAAATAGTGCTGAAAGACTATCTTGATTTCAGATCATATATAAAAGATTATATTGAATACAAAAATGCACACGGCGAACAGCTTACCAATCGTTCGTTTGCTTCCGCTGTTGGTATTAGCTCATCCTCCTGGTTGACTACAATTTTAAATGGAAAAAAAGGGATCACCGATAAAACAGTCGGTGCTATTTCAGATTTCTTTAAGCATAACGATTGGGATCGAGAATACTTCAGGAACCTTGTCAATTTCAATCAGGCAAAGACAGTTGAAAGTCGAAACGTTTTTTTCACTCAACTGAAACAGCTTCTTTTAAAAAGAGGTTATCTGGCCATACGGGTTCTTGATAACGATCAGTATGAATACTATTCAAAATGGTATTATAGTGCAGTCCGGTCAATTATTGGAATGATACCTGTTGGTGATGAATATGAACGGCTTGCACGTTATGTTTCACCCTCAATTACCTCAGCCCAGGCTAAAAAGTCAATCAAATTACTTTTAAAACTTGGGTTGATCGAGAAATTGGATGCAGGATATTATAGACTGACCAATAGTGCAATTTCAACCGGTTACAATGTAAAATCGCTTGCAGTCGCCAATTTCCAGAGAGAAACAATGAAACTTGGTATTGAGGCAATCGATCGTTATGATTCATCAATACGTGATATATCATCTCTGAGTATTGGAATCTCCGAAGCCGGTTTTCAAAAGATTTCCGGTATGATCGCAGAATTCAGAAAAGCGATAGTAGAGGTTGCCAATACCGACAATGATGCCGACAGGGTGTATCAGGTCAATTTTCAGGTTTTTCCATTATCGAGGGTACTCAACCATGATGAAAATGAGAAACTATGAGGAACAAAAACATTAGTACTTGTAACGTAATACTTCTGATAGTTGGAGTGATTATCATGTGTACCTCCTGCACGTCTGATAATCTTGCCGGCGGAAATTCGTCCGAAACAACCAATACAAAGATCCTTGCGAGCACCAGTGATGTCGCCAAAGGTGCTAAACTATATCTTATTGATGCCGAAAACTGGACCTATTATGTTTCAAGAAATAAAAGCCCGATACTTGACAGTACCGTATCAGATAATGACGGTAATTTTAAATTTGACTCGCTTCCATTGACAAATTGTAACCTCCAGATCGATCACGAATCAAGCGGGTTACTGCTCAGGAATTTCAGCAGGAATGGAAAAGAAACGAATCACAGTGATACACTGCAGCTGCTTGACTATGCAGAGATTAACGGATCATACCTTGTCCATTCTGACAGTGTCAACCTTGCTCTGCTTGAAGGCTCTGGTTATACATCATCCATTATCAGCAACAGAAAGTTTTCTCTCTCAAAAGTTGCACCTGGTACCTATCCGCTTCTCTTTAAATCACCAGTCGGTTTTATTGACATTATACGGGCCGACTCACTTCATCCGCGTCAGAGCAAATCACTTGATAACCTTGTTGTCAATTTTAAGGAGTATTTCATTGATGATTTCGAGGATGGAGATTCGATCAGTATTCCAGGCCTCATAACCGGTGCTCACTGGTACAGTTTTGTCGATGTCGAATCATCAATGAGTAAAACGATTGCTTATACTCCTGAGAATGATAATTACTATCTCAGTGCTGATATGATTCTACGTACCAATGAGATTGGCACCTTTGCCGGTACCGGAGTATACCTTGACAAAAATCATGATGAATGGGATCTCTCGTCAATCAAGTCAATCTCCTTTATGGCAAAAGGATCCGGGACTTTCAGAATAAGCATGGAGTCAGCACACATTGATGCTCTCTCGCCAGACTCAATATATTCCTGGCCTCATTTCGGTGCGCTATTCACCGTTGATGCTACATGGAAATCATATACAATTCCTGTTGATTCACTTACAATCATACCGAACACTCCACTTTACAGTAGTGGTGTCACCTGGGATGAAGCGGTAAAAAGGATTGTTCGTATTGAATTTGAAGCTTCACCAATGTACAGTTCTCTTGGAGAAAAACATCTAATGATTGACAACGTTAAACTTGATGGTATCTCGGATACAGAGTTTTTCAGACAGATCAAACTGAGTGGAAAATAATTGCAGAATTTTCAGCCCTCACTGCAAAGAGGTACAGAAATAAAAAGAGTTTATCATACATTGTTCAGCAATAGTTGACAAACAATGCAGTCCCCACCATGGTCATGTCGGTAATTGTAGTATATTCAAAATCGACATATTTACTGATAATATCCCAGTCACCTCCTGTACAAACAATCCTGAAGTTATTTGATTCACTACGCTTGAATTCAGAGATGATTTTATTTATTGCGCCGCTGATTCCGAGAATAACACCAGCTCTGATACACTCATCTGTTGAGAGACCTGGATACGCTATCGTATGATCAACTATTGCATCAAGCAGTGGTAATGCATCAGTATTCTGATTGAGACTGGCGAACTGTGTCCGTATGCCGGGGAGAATCGCCCCGCCCCGAAATGTTTTATTTTGTAAAACATCAATGATTACAGCTGTTCCCGCACTGACAAGTATTGCATCTTCACCAGTAAATGCTGTAAATGCAAATAATGCATTCGCAATCCTGTCAGTCCCAAGTGTTTCCGGTTTCCGGTAGCTTATCTTGAAAGGTAATTCCGGAGTGTACGAAGCAATCGTAACATTTCCGGGGAAAAGTTCATCGAGTTTTGACTTTGCTATGCCAGTGAGCTTTTTTATTACGCTTGAAATAACGATTTGTGCACAGTATGAACGATCATATCGTTCGAAAATTTCAATAACCGTTGAAACGAGTTGATCCCGAAATGTGTTCGATTCGATATTTCTAACCGCAATACACTCAAGTTTCTCCATATCGACAACACCAAAATGAGTCCTGGTATTTCCGATGTCAATTGCAAGTGTAAATTTACTTTTTACATCAGTATTCATATTACAACCTATTATTATATGTACACGTACCTGAAGCGACATCAATATACTTACCGTCCGCATTCAGCCAGGCAATACCGTTTTCATCAATATGATCAAGTGTTCCGCACATTCCATCAATTATGACATCCTGTCCTCTGCCGTAAAGATGTTTATTATAGTCATGATTCAGGAGATTTCCAGTCAGGTGTATATTTTTGTCAAACTTTTCGGCGACTATCCTTAGTGTCGTTCCTATTGTCTGACAATTTCCTGTCTCTGCAAGGATTGTCGTATAATGTTCTTCAAATCCGCTTTTAATCTGGTCAGGAAAAACATTAATAAACAGCTCAAAACCAATAATTACAATGTCATTCTCACCGGGAAAATGTTCACCTCTGACAAACCCGACAATTTTATTATTACACCACAATTCATTTGGCCAGCCGATAAGAACATTTTTACGATCAATGCACTGACTAAGAACCACCTGTATAGCAAGCGCAGCAGCCTGTATATAGAATGCAAGCGGTCGTTCGTTATGAAGCCGTACCACAAAACTGACCCAAAATCCGCCACGGGTATCGCTCAGGATTTCATGTTCTGATGTAAGCATATCAGCCTGGAGTACATAAAATCCTTTTAACGGTTTTTCTTTTATCTTTTTGGCAACCTGGCTTGTGTGTTCACATTCAGCATAGCAATACAATCTTTCCACATATGTCAAGCCATTAAGTGCGTGAGGTATCATAAAGAATCCTTTATACAATCAGCAGATGAATATCCACAGATGGAGCACTGTGAGTTATGGAACCGCAGGAAATAAAATCAACCCCGGTTTCAGCAACAGATGCAATTGATGCCAACGTTATATTACCGCTTGCTTCAAGCTCAATCCTTTTTCCCGATGCACGTATGATGGCAACACATTTCCGCATATCATCAAGGCTCATATTGTCAAGCATTATACGATCTGGTGAATGCACTATTGCTTCTTCAAGTTCACTGATCGACTGGACCTCTGTCTCAATCTTGAGAGCGGGATTGTTTCCACGAAACACGATCGCTTTAGCAAGTGCATTTCCAACGCCACCAGCCCGCTTCACATGTGTATCCTTGATTAATATCATATCAAACAATCCGATACGATGATTACAGCCTCCACCGTGCACTACAGCCAGCTTTTCAGGAAGGCGTAACATAGGTGTTGTTTTTCTTGTGTCAAGAAGCCGTGCAGTGGTGTGCAATATAGCTGCAACGTATTTAGAGGTCATTGTGGCGACACCACTCAGACGCTGCAGGAAATTAAGCGCAAGCCGTTCACCGGCAAGAATCGTTTTTACTTTACCTTTCAGCGTGCATAGGATTGTTCCATGCTGCATTTTAGCGCCATCCAGAACTTTCAATTCGACCTGAATCGAACTATCCAGTCTTGTAAACAAAGGTTTAAGCAGGTATAGCCCGCTGCAGACACCTTCACATTTACTTCTAATAACAGCTTCCGCCATATCGGAATCCTGAAAAATTGACTCCGTCGTAATGTCACCACGATCACCAAGATCCTCTTTCAGTGAAGCATCAATTAATTGTCCAATTACATTTTCATCAATGTTCATAAAAAACCCCATACGATTCCACAATACCATTCAATGATATCATCGTTTTTATTAATTGCTCTGTTTTGTTTTACTTTGTTTTCCATATAAAAATACCGGAATGAACTTTCGAGTGCGATGTTATAAAACAGAGGATTTGTCTGAAGATCAAACCCTGCTTCTGTCTGCCATGAAACTGCAGGTTTTCCACCAACTGGAAAATAGGTACCGTTACGCTGTGTTACATATCCGCCTGCATATTTTATATATCGTACCAAAGAGTCATTAATACCAAGACTTGCCTTTATTGAATAGTTACGGGGAAATGAGGTCTGAATTGAATTGACAACATCGGTAAATGTATTTCTTTCAAAAATATTCTGAATATATTCAATCGACAGATCAATTCCCTTCACAGGATTAAATCCATACTTTGCAGTCAGACCAACAGCACGACGATCCTTTGAGAACATTGAATTGACTGTTTCGATTGTATACTTATGTGTCACCGTATCTTCATAGACAAAGTTTCTGTGCATCATGTAAAATTCATTGAAAACGCCGTTTGATAACCCGCCATCTTCGATAAATAAACTGAGCCACAGATGCGATTTGTAAAAATCAACGTACATTGACGGCAGCCGCAGAATCCATCCATCACTATGTCCGTCATTAACCTTCAGTGCCAGCTCTCCAAAGACACGTGCATGAAAATCATAGTTTAATGCAAGATCCAACCCTGCCAGCAGTTCGATAATATGTACCTCTTTTTTTTCATGCCCCGGTTTGATCGTATCCCTAAGCGCCGGAAAACTATACTTGTAGTTATCATCATTGACAATTTCGTAGTACTGATCGAGATCAAAATAATATCCGAACCCAAGATAAAAGGTTGATGGTGCATAGCCCAGATAGAAACCGCCGACATATGGATTAAGTACATCAGCCAGATACCCCTTTATTGATACTTCATTTTTAAACTTTGCATGAGCATTCACTCCAGCAGTATGATAGACGGTGCCATCATGTGAATTTCTGAAATTGTCAACAACAATACCGTTTCCGTATGTCAGTTTTTTAATATTACCGAGTTCAATAAACAGACTGTCAGAGGGATAGCCAAGAGTAAAGTGGTCTATTTTATCAAGCAAGCCTTCAGCACGTGAAAAGTTCATGGTAAGGTGGTCCATCTGCTCCCGGTATAAGCCAAAGCGTAATCCGAAATCGATAAATCTGTAATTCATTGCACCAGTAAACATATATGCGCTATAAGACTGATCATTACCGCTCCCTTGTAATGTGCCTAAGGTAAACCGTACCTTTTTACCTGTGACATTATTTACTATGGAGTAATGTTTATAAAATCCGTAATTATTTATCTGATCATCAATAATGCTGCCATAGATCTTTTCAGCATCAAAGGGAGCCTTATACATGTCATCATTTACCGGTGATGATACACGGGGAGACATGTTTTTTGATATTGTCAATCGATTACCCGCTTTTTCCTCTGCAGGTTTAACTCCCGCCTGATCCAGCAGAAACAGAATGTATTCATCACCAAAATAATGTTTCAGAACGGTAACATGCCTGTTTGTCAGATATAACGCGGCACTTGGTTCCTTATTGGGTAAAACCACTGTGGTAAGTCCGGAATAAATAATCCTTCCTTTACTTTGTGTAATATTTCGCACATTAACAATACCGTTTATTACCTGAAAACCCGTTTCTCCAGTCTTGCTATCAGCAATTGTTGACAGTGTCGCACTATCAGTTTCAGCAACAGCATTTGTAGTAAAGACTTTAAGTTTACTGCCGCGATTTGATATTGTCAAAACACCACCGGAAAACACGGTAACACTGATTTCAGTAGTAATCGAATCTCTTAAACCACGGCTCTTGTAGTCAATTAATGTTTTTGTGTTTGATCCAAGGACAACACTGGTCCCGTTTAATGATAATTGCAGTTTTGTCTGAAAACCGGTTTCAAAGATATCACCCGGCTTCACATGGTCACCAGCTGCAACCTTGTTCCACTGATATTGCTCTGAATGCTGTATACTTGCAGAACCATCAAGTTGCGCAATCGTGAAATTAAGTGCCTGTTGAGTAAAAGCCATTGTCAGCAGCAGCAGTTGAAAAAAAACTGATTTCAAGAGAGTCTTTTTTGAAATGATCAGCGCACACATCATGCGGACTATTTTCCTATTATTAAACGAATCTACGTCTTATGTTATTGATTAATAACATGTTGAACAACATCTGTATCTTTGGCAGATAGTATTGTATTGAATATACTATAAAACGATAATTATTAGAAGACTGAAGTGTAAGGCTGCAGAGTGTTATGATAACCGGATAGTCGATTACCGGTTATTCGCTACACAAATAAAACATAATCCCGAAAAGTATGACACTTCAGATCGCATTAACATTGTATGTTTCAATTTTGCGATATAACGAACTTAACGATATTCCCAGTGCAAGACTCGCCTTGTTTTTGTCACCACTGAAATGTTTAAGCGCTGCAAGGATATGGCGTTTTTCCAATTCCGCAAGATCCCATGTATCAAATCCGGTTTCTGATTCGTTTCCTACTGGAAGCTCCGGTGCGGAGAAATTTGTTTTTGTCAATTCTGACCCATCAGAAAGCAGTATTGCCCGTTCAAGAACATTTTTTAATTCACGGATATTCCCGTGCCATTGATTTCGCACCAGAAGATTGAGTACATCATTTTGTAAAGGGAAATGTGTATAACCAAGACCCTTGAGAATATGTTCGATAAGTGATGGCAACTCCTCTTTTCTTTTCCGTAACGGCGGGAGATTAATAGGAAACACACAGATCCGGTAAAACAGATCAAGACGAAAAGATCCACTTGCAATTGCAGCCATCAAATCACGGTTAGTCGCGCATATCAATCTGAAATTACTGTATCGTAAACGATCATCACCAATTCTCCGAAATGATTTTTCCTCAATGAGTTTGAGCAGTTCAGCCTGAACCCCCAGATCCATCTCTCCAATTTCATCAAGAAACAATGTGCCGCCATCAGCACTCTCGATAAGCCCGGCTCTGTCACGAATTGCAGAAGTAAACGCACCGCGTGCATGTCCATAGAGCTCGCTGCGAAGCAGATCTCCCCGAAGTGATGAACAGTTAAGCGAGACAAATGGCCGGCCTTTTCTTGAACTGTTATCATGGATCCAGCGTGCAATAACACTTTTACCGGTTCCAGTCTCACCAAGCAGTAATACAACCGAGTCCTTTTTTGCAGCAATTTTAGTATGCCCAATACTCTCAACCATTGCAGGACTTGTGCCAAAAAAAATTGGCGATTGTGGTGTCTGCTGCGATTCGCCTGATTCACTCATGATTACATTCTCCAGTTCTGCAATTTCATTTCTTTCTGCAACATAAACATCATGCACACTCATACATAATCCTCCATATCCAGGTGTTTTTAACTGATCTGCGAATTCGAAAAGTTAAATGTAGAAATACCACAAGGTCGGGTACACCCTGCAATTTTCAATAGTAATTAATTAGCGCAAACATATTGCATTCAAAAATCAACTATCCTTATGTAATAGATGATTCATACCAATTTATATCTGAAACAGAATTCACGTTGCAGTACCATTAAACGGATAATGTAGACATGCAACAAAAGGCTCAGCATTTACCAGGATCTTCACAGGTTGAGTGCATAACGCAGTTCACTATGTTAAGCCTTGTAATTCCAATATAGTTAATGTACTTAATGTGGTAAACAGGAAATTTTGTTTTTTATCTCCATCCGGTAATGGTTCCAATAAGGGAACTGAGTTCGTATGCTATTTTTTTATGATCTTTGACAGATGGATGTCCATGGAGTGAATTATTTTCAGTCTCATATTCGAAATAGTGTACACCATTGTCACCCTTTTTCCTGAAGCACTCAACAACAGCGCGAACTCTGGGGATAAGCGCATCTGCAGGCTTGATTTTAGTCGCACAACAGATAATTTCCACACCCGGGTGTCTGGTTTTCAGCGACAGGATAAAGTTCTGATAAGTACTATCAAATAGCAACACATCAGCATACGGGGGATTTTCCTGAAAATCATTGATTCCAAGTCCGATCACGATAACATCCGGATGCCATGAATAATCCCAGAGTGCACCATGTACTTCCGGATTATGTACACTTGTCAAAAGCGTACGCTCGTAATACTTCAAAAATTCTTTGCCCTTATCAGCCCAGCCAAAGTTTCTGACAAGACCCTTACCGGAAACAGCATTAATATATCGCTCGGCATTAAAAATTCCGGCAATAAGACTTCCAAATGATCTGTCGGTATTTGTCATTGAAAATACAATCGAGTCTGATTCATCGTTCTCACACTCACGGGATGAATACTCATTTGCATATCCGGCAGTGTACGAATCCCCGATAAATTCAATTTTCCTGTTTGTATTCTGTGTAATTTTGAAAATTTCTGCATTGTTATCAATAATCACACCATGAAAGACAACCGGCCTGATAAACGACTCATTTCGTTTTACAAGCTTGACACAGTGCGTTATATTTTTGAGATTATCAGCAAGAAGAACAGTCTCTATTCCGGTAACCGCACAGACTGTATTTACAAAATTACTATCAATAAAAAGATCAAACATACACGGCCCATCAATAACAGCCGCACATGATGTACCCGAAAAACCAAAAGTAATAGTTATTCCCGGCCAGTCAAACGATACCTGATTTAGTATTGTAAAATCACATCTGCCACTGAATGAAAACGAATCATTATTACCTGGAACCAGATACCCTGCCACTAACAGACTCCATGAAACTGATATAAAGATGACCTTTAAAACTGTAGAATTACATAGTTAACACAAAAGCAACGTTCAATGCAGATACGTATTATTTGCTCAGTTCAAGCATTTTTTTAAGTGAAACCAATGCCTTTGCTGCAACAACACTATCCAGTTTAATTATTTCGCCGTAGGTTCCTTCAAGCGCACGCTTGACATTTTCAAGCTTCCCCTTCTTCATATTGGGACATAACAATTCATCTGAAAGTGGAATAAATGTTTTATCAGGGTTTTCTTTTCGAAGTGTATGCATTATTCCAAGTTCGGTCGCGATAATAAAAACACGATGATCACTATTTTTTACAAATTCGCACATCTGCCCCGTTGACAGAACCTTATCTGCAAGGACACGACAATCATGCTCAGCTTCAGGGTGAATCATGATAATTGCATCTGGATAGTTTTTCCTTGCATGCTCTATCATTGATGGTGTTATACGCAGATGCGTGGGACAGAATCCATCCCACAAATACATGTTCCGTCCGGTCATTTCCTGAACAACTGATCCAAGGTGCTTATCAGGTACAAAAATGATTCCCTTATCCGGCGGTAGTTTTTTTGCAATGGTAACTGCATTTGAACTTGTACAGCAAACATCTGAAAGAGCCTTTATTTCTGCCGTTGAATTGACATAACACATAACGATATAGTCCGGGTACTTTTCCTTTAGTTCCCTGAGTTCCTCTTCGTTAATCATATCCGCCATCGGACAACCGGCATCAGGTTCGGCAAGAATGACTTTTCTTGACGGATTAAGTATAGCTGCAGTCTCAGCCATGAAACGCACACCACAAAAAACAATTACATCAGCGCTAACTTTCATTGCCTCGACACTCAAACCATATGAATCACCGACAAAATCTGCAACATCCTGAATTTCACCCGGTTGATAGGTATGCGCAAGAATAACCGCGTTTTTCTCTTTTTTTAACCGTTCTATATCTTTTAATAATGAATTCATGAGTATACTTTACCTGCTGACAAATGGTGAAATTTTTCTTAATTTATCGACAATACCGGGCATTACCGCTATCACTTTATCAATCTCAGCTTCAGTAGTAAACCTGCTCAGTGAGAATCGGGTTGAACTATGAGCAAAGGTATATGGTATTCCCATCGCGCGTAACACATGTGATGGCTCAAGGGAACCGGTTGTGCAGGCGGATCCGGACGACGCTGCTATTCCACTTTCATCAAGATGCAAAAGTATCGCTTCACCCTCAATAAATTCAAAACTGATATTTGTCGTATTCGGTAAACGAGCATCAACACGACCATTCAACTTCGCACCGGTACACTTTGCAAGCAGCGCATGTTCAAGCTTATCCCGTAATTTACGTACTGCAATATTTTCTTCATTAATGTGTTTTGCAGCGAGTTCACACGCTTTTCCAAGCCCTATTATATAGGGAACATTTTCTGTTCCAGCTCTGACTCCCTGCTCCTGATGCCCGCCATGAAGTAACGGCACAAGCCTTGTGCCTTTCCTTATGTAAATTGCTCCAACCCCTTTGGGCGCATGAAGCTTGTGACCACTAAGAGCCAGTATGTCAACCATATCTTTCTGTACATCAATGGGAACCTTCCCTACTGCCTGGACTGCATCAGTATGCATAAACCCGCCACGGGCTTTTACTTCATCAGCAATTTTCGCAATGGGGAAAATTACTCCGGTTTCGTTATTTGCCCACATCAGACTCACGAGTGTATCCGGTGTAATTGATAACGACTCAAACACTGATGTATCAATCATTCCCTCTGAATCAACCCCAAGCTCAACAACACTTACTCCGTTGCCTTTCAGATATTTTGCTGTTGAGAGTACTGCTGCATGTTCAACGGCAGATGTAATAATCGTTGTTTTGCTTCCATGAACCTCAGCAAATCCTTTAAGTGCCATATTGTCACTCTCAGAACCGCAGCTTGTAAAGAAGACTTCATCCGGTGATGCACCAATCAGGGATGCAACCTGTTCACGGGCATTCTCCACAAAGCGTTTTACATGTCCGCCAAACCGGTGAATGCTTGATGGATTACCATATTTTTCTGTAAAGAACGGCTGCATTGCATCAAGCACTTCAGGGTCAATGGCCGTCGTTGCATTATTGTCAAGATATACTGTTGTACCCATAGTTAACCTCAATCGATTGATTTGCTTTTGTAAGCAATCAGAAAATAATTTAATACTGCGATACCAAATACTACCAGTCCGCGGATAATTGATAGGCCACGTAAAAAATGCACCGCCGGCGCACCAAATTTTTTACCATAAAACGGACGAAATGCAGTTCCGAGACTATCCAGCGCCACATATACTATCCAGAGAAAAACAAGGTATCTGATTCTTTTTGCAGATTTATCCATATATATTACTCCCGTTCATTCAAGTTACAGAAGGTACCTCTCCGGCATCATCACTTACAAGTCTTTGTATTATATATATATTATAACTTGCAGCGTGATAAGCCCTACCTGTTTCTAATAAAATATAACCCGACAATAGAAAGGGAAAGTGTTATCCGTGAATCGTGAACCGTTCCGGTAGTTTAAAAGAAATAAACAATGCTAACTGTTTTTACCGGACTACTTTTCTTCCGTCAAATATTTAATAAGCATCGACCGTAACCCGGTCTCCTCAGGAAATCGCTGATACCGGAAATGCAATCTATCAAGTATCTCACTTGCATTTTCGTCAAGGTTCAATAAATAGGTAGGTATATCATCTGTATCCTGATATTCCGGAGCACATAGTGCATTCTCGGAAAAACTCATATATATTCTGCAGGTGAGCGGACGCACCTTGTAAATACTGCACGCACCGTTATCTGAAAGCAGCGGACAGGTACGGTTCATTTGATAAAAAACAGACAATACAAGATCAATAAAATCAATCGCTCCACCACTACTTTCAACGCTCATTTTGTCAAGAGTAAGTTTTTCGATATTATTCAAAACCGTTTCATCTTCAATACATTGAGCAACAATTTTTTCAATGCGGTCAGGAAAATATTTCCTAAGGTACTCAGCGATAATCTCTGCTTCAAATGAGTTAACATCCTCAACCCAGTGATTGCAGCAGTATGCACAGCCCCGTTTACAGCTTACTTTATAATTATTGTGCTGTATCACCATCTGCTGATATTGTTCAAACAACTCAAACACCCTAAAATAGCTCAGCTTGAAATCGTCAGCAAGACATGACTGCGCATTGCCGTTTTCCATGGACTCCAACGCACGCACAATTCCATTATGTACCGCACGCGCTTCAGGAGGTATCCTGAGGAGCTCTTTCTGAACAGGGAATTTTTGAATATTATCAGTATCGTTATGCATCTGTTAATCCGGCAGTTTAATGATAAGGTCGCTGTAATGAAGTGTTACTGTTGCATTGATACGTGGCTCGTAATCACTGTCCTTCACACCGTTTATTTCACTTTTTGTAAAAACGTTATCAAAAGTCAAAGCTACATTGACATAATCCCTGAAGTATCCGTTAATGGTCAACCCTACAGTTGCCGAACGAATCTCTGTTGTGACAGTATCTTCATAGGGTAATCCTGGAGTGTGCAGAAGATCATTCCATTTACTTAATGGTGAGTTTTCTCCTTTAATGCCATAACCGCCATGCAGTGATGCAGCCCAGTAATTTTTTCCGATTACTGTATAACCCGCATTTACATTAAAACCATCATTCTGCGCAAATCCAAGACTTTTCCCAAGATACGTATATCGTTCACCGTTGAGCGTATTTGCATCCGGAACCGTATAGAGCCATTTGGAACGGTAATTGTACTCCAGCTTGACCGAATTCTCAAGATGCAAAGGTACCGGGTTGCGCCAGTAAAGCCCCATATCCATCCCCCAGTGCGCAGGTTCCTTATCAGTAACAACCTCATTGTCAACCTGAAAATCATCCCAGACAACCTGCCCCTTGAACGCGATATTCTCGGTGAACGGCTTGATATCCCACTGCACCCCGATCATCAGATTACCATCACCTTCCATGTTGGTGTTGATAACCGAATAAATCGAAAACGGGTTAACGTATGAAAAGTCGGGAAATCCGCCATGACGTGTAAAAAGAAGACTCTCGAACACGCCTAATGTCAACCATTTTGACGGCATGATATTCAACACATGAGCGGTGAAATAACGATTTATTTCACCATGTGCATCCCAATCTGAATGTTTCAACGGGAACGCTGTAAAGAGATGTCTGAATTCAAAAATCCGCGAATAGAGCTGCCACTCAAATGCATCGTAAGTATAAGGAGTTGACGAAAGAAAAAGACTGCGGTCTGCAAACGGGCCCCAGTTCCGTTCGATTCTTCCAAGACGAAACATTCCATGTTTCCAGCTCGCCTGTAAGAAAGCCTCTTCAATACGCCCGCGAACAATACGGTCCGGATGTGCGGGATAAAATCCGTCGTAATCATAGGCCTTATCAACATGCAAGGTTTGACGAACAAGAACATTGTGATAAACGATACTATTGAGAAACGCTATTTCCAGAGGAGCTTTGTTACCGAGTACAGGATCATTGTAATAACCACCGCTTGAAAACTGTGGTTCAAAGTACCAGTGATTATGGCTCATTTTTACACTATCAGGCCACAGTGACTTGTCAAAAAGAGATACACCACTGATACCATCATGAAACATATCGCTCACTGAACTTTTTTCTGCAGCAAGAGCATCTCTAGCCATAAGATAGTATGGATACCGCCAGTTTGCGTTCTGCACAGTCTCGGCGGTAAGCGTTGCCAATACCGATACAATAAAAATCAATACTCTTTTCATCATCAGATTCCTGTTCTTTCAAACAGTTTCAACACTGTCGAATCGATATGGGGTATTAACACATTGTCAATAGACGATAAACCATGGTGCAGGAATAATCAATATGCACTGTCGCGTTCAAACAGCACCAATACCGTTTTAATAATAATCTTTACATCTTTCCAGATGCTCCAGTGGTCAATATATCTCAGATCAAGCTTAACAATCTCATCAAAGTTTGTGATACGGTTTCTGCCGCTGACCTGCCACATACCGGTAATACCGGGTTTAATGCTTATCCTGCGGTGATGCCACTTCTGATATTTAGATACCTCATCGGGTGTCGGAGGTCTTGTTCCGACAAGTGACATTTCCCCTTTGATAACATTGATAAACTGCGGCAATTCATCAAGACTCAATTTCCGCATAAACCTGCCGATTGCTGTCACACGCGGATCATCCTTCATTTTAAACACCGCACCATCACACTGGTTGAATTTTGCAAGCTCTTTTTTCTTCGCCTCTGCATCATTACACATTGATCTGAATTTGTAAATAATAAATCGTTTACCGTTTTTCCCGACACGTACCTGCTTAAAAAATACCGGACCGCTGGATGTCAGTTTTATGGCAAGTGCAAGCCAGGGGTAAAGCAATAGTAAAATCCCAACGCCGACAAAACCGCCTGCAAGATCAAATATACGCTTAAAGACAAGCTGATCAGGATCAAGTTCCACGGTATGCGAGAGAAGTGTTGGTCTGCCAAGAAACCGGTGATATTCCCATCGTGCAAACAGTGTTGCATCGGAAATATTCATAAACACACGAGCCGGCCTACCCATCTCTTCGCAAATCTGAAGATACGTATCAATTGAAAACCCATCTTTTGTCAACTTTCGTGGCACACAGATAAAAACCTCTTCGATGTATGCGGTTTTCAGGAATTCTTCAAACTCAGATGGTGATACCGAAATATCAAATTCTCCAACAACACGAAGTCCCCACTCGGGATGACAACTGATCTCCTGGTATACCTGGGATGCTCCCCGTCCTCGTCCGAGAATAAGAATCGGGGTAATATTTTTATTATTTCTACGTAATTTCCAGATAAACGATTTTATCAGCATCTTTTCAGTTGCGATAAAAACAAATGCAATGACACTGAATATCAGATACAGGTAACGACTGTTATAACTATCGGGAACCAGATACATTAACGCAGCGCCAAGTATACATGCACTTAAAAAGATCATTACTATCCGCCCGAATAACCGATCCATCCAGTTAAAATTCAAAATGGAAAAGAGTTGACGAGTCCAGGCAAAATAAAGATAAAATGTGAGCAATCCTGCAAGTATGAACAGATAGTTCGCAATCGGACCAAGCGGACGGTATATGTGTGAGATATTGTACCCGATATAAAACGCCAGCACAATCAGTACGCAATCCAGAACAGCAATAGCCTGTTTAACAAATGATGAGTGTTCTTTTAGCATAACTTTGAAAATAACAAATGGAAAGGAAGAAAGGAAGAAAGGAAGAAGGTTGAGGTTAAGGTTAAGATGAGGCTGAGATTTTCGCTTCAAATAGTTCCTTTACATGAGTGCATTTAAACTTAAGGTCGTCAATAGAACCATTGTTTAGTATATCGATCCACATGTAATCACTTGATTTTTTAAATAGTGTTTCCTGTTCGATTATGCGTTTCAAAAGGTTATTCTTTGAAAGTGCACCATGTGACCGTTTAAAAAGCCGCTCCAGACGCACCTCTGCAGGTGCATCAACCCAGATAAGCAGATCAAACCAGGGCTCAATCTTCCATAAAGGAATCAATGAGGCATCAAGAAGAACATAACGAATTGCAGGATCAAAGGAATCATTCATACGTTCATATAAATGCTGAATCAATGGTGGATGAACAATAGAATTAAGCTGTTTAAGTGCTGCGGGTGAGTTAAAAACAATTGATCCGAGTAAGGAAAAATCTATGGATTGATCAGGACTGACTTTTTCACCAAACGCTTTTTTTAATTCACGCTTAATCTTCGTACTTTCAAGCATCAACGATTTTGCAATCCGATCTGCGTTTAAACTCCACAATGATGCCATTTCGAGCAATTTTGTACAGGATGATTTTCCGGAACCCATATATCCTGCAATACCGATTTTCAGAGGTGACATCAGGACTCGCTTATTGAGAATTTCTTAACGATTCTGATTCTGTTGCCCCGCTCATTAAAGTCTAATTCATCAACATAATGACGAACAATGAACAACCCGCGTCCACAATCCCTTTCGAGATTTTCAGGAAGTGTCGGATCCGGCAACGTCTTAGGATCATACCCCGGCCCCTCATCCATGATTGCAATCTCAGCCTTTACACGTGAAATTACATGACCAATGGTGACTTTTTTGGTATAATCACGCTTATGCCCATGTAATATCGCATTTACGATTAGTTCTGTCAACGTAATTTTCATTTTCCGGATTGCTTCATCAGGGTACCCGTACACATCAAGCGTACTCAGAATGACACCGATCGCACTATCCATCTCCTCAAAGTAACTTATAAACTGAAGATACACAGGGTCACCGGTATCAAAACCAAGCAGTTCCTTGATCTGGTTCTTTCTTGACTGAGTAAGAACTTCAATCGCCACCACAGTAACGTCATCCCGCACCACCTCCCGTTCGACACATTTCGAGTATTTGTCTCTTAGTGAATCCAATAATTTATTGTGTGTTCCATTGTTTAATTCATCAAGAGCATGTTTCTCAAACATTTTTCGTGCGATCTGAACATTATCTGCATAGAGTTGGTAGATGCCATCGGTAAACATCAGAAGACAATCACCCGGACTAAGATAGATCCTTTGTTCATCATAGAAACCATTTTCAAAAACGCCAATAAATGTCCCCGTTGCTTTAAGGGGAATAAGCGTCGCATCCTTTTTCCTGTAAACAACGGGATAAATATGTCCTGCATTCCCATAGGTCAGTTTATTATCATGAAGATCAAGATAGCCTAAAAATGCAGTGAAATGAAACTCCGCCGGGACATCACGGATTATCTCCATATTCACCCGCTCAAGGACAGCCCGCGGTGACTGAATAGTGCGGATATGTTTGGAAAAACAGACCTTTGCCATAGCAGAGATCAGTGTTGATGTAACCCCATACCCGCTTACGTCATAGATAAGAAAGGCAAGAATATCTTTGGAGATGTGAATGATATCAAAAAGATCACCACCAAGTGCGTTGCATGGCATAAACATGGAATCGATATCCAACCCATCAATAGCAGGAATAGTGTGAGGAACCATAGCAAGCTGGATCTTCCTCGCTACGCTAAGATCTTTATCATTTTCAGTCAAACTGTATTCCATTCAAAGAAATTACACTTAAACAGGAAGTGTATCCTGCGCTAACAGCTGTGTATCTATACATTGTATCTTAATAATCTAAAAAGTCGATAGTAATTCGTGTGATGGGCGGCGTTGCCGGTCGATAGCGGGAATTGGAGTATAAAGTGATGCGTTTCTCACGCGGAGACGCGGAGCGCGCGGAGTTTAAGAATGAAGACTGTAAAAAATCCGGGTAAACCCTCTTGAATTTCCGCTGCTAAAAACTATATTACAGCTAATTCCGCATGAATCTGGATGTAACGATTCTGCACATTATCTTAAAAATGCCGTTTTATGCAAAATGATGAGGAGTCCGCTTATGTTGGCAAAACTTCGCTCTATGGCAGTTCTTGGAATTGATGCATTCGAAATTACTATTGAATCGGATCTTACGGAAATGATTCCGAGTTTTACGATTGTCGGTCTGCCCGATGGAGCGGTTCGTGAGTCTAAGGAACGGGTGCTGTCCGCAATAAAAAACTGCGGCTATGAGTTCCCGCTTGGTAAAATCACCATTAATATGGCACCCGCCGATATGAAAAAAGAGGGATCTGCGTTCGACCTGCCAATTGCGATTGGTATCCTTATAACGTCCGGTCAGGTTTCGATTAAATCAATTGACCAGTATACAATCATCGGAGAGCTGTCTCTTGATGGTACCGTTAAAAAAATAAAAGGTGCACTCTCGATGGCGATCAGGGCACGGGAAATGGGTATTAAAAAGATGCTTGTACCGCGGGAGAATGCCATGGAGGCATCAGTTGCCGATGGTGTTGCTATCTATCCGGTCGACAACCTGTCAGATGCGATCTCTTTTCTTGACACTACAGGTTCCCTTGAACCGTTCAAAACTGATTTGAATGCGATTTTCAGTCAATCGAGAGATTATACGATTGATTACAAAGATGTCAAGGGACAGGAACATATCAAACGGGCACTGTTAGTTGCTGCTGGTGGCGGTCACAACATTTTGATGCTTGGTCCTCCGGGATCAGGAAAAACAATGCTCGCGCGGCGGCTCCCTACAATACTCCCCGATCTCACTCTTGATGAAGCTCTTGAAACGACCAGAATCCATTCGGTTGCGGGCTTACTTGACAAAAATACACCCCTGCTTGCAACCCGACCGTTCCGCTCACCGCATCATACCATATCTGATGCCGGATTGACAGGGGGAGGATCATACCCGCGCCCCGGTGAGGTCAGTTTGAGTCATCACGGGGTACTGTTCCTTGATGAACTTCCGGAATTCAATAAAAATGTTCTTGAAAATCTGCGTCAACCGCTTGAAGATGGCAAAGTGACAATTTCACGGGCAGCAATGTCACTCTCCTACCCTGCACGTTTCATGCTCGCTGTCGCACTCAACCCGTGTCCCTGTGGATACTACACCGATCCGCGTCATGAGTGCACCTGCAAACAGGAACAGGTGCAGAAATACATGTCACGGATCAGTGGACCACTCCTTGATAGAATTGATATCCATGTCGAAGTTCCAGCACTCACCTACGATGAGCTCGCGCAGAAAGTACCGGGAAGAGACTCGCTGTCAATGCGCAGCGAAGTGATGAAAGCCCGATCGGTACAGATTGATAGATACAAGAACGATAAGAAAACCTATTGCAATGCCCATATGGAATCACGACACGTAAGAAAATACTGTGAACTTGACGATGCCAGTAAAACACTGCTTAAAACAGCTATTGACAAATTAGGATTATCCGCTCGTGCCTACGACAGAATCCTTAAAGTATCACGAACAATCGCCGACCTTGAAGGCTCTGAGCATATTGCCGCCAAACATATCGGTGAGGCTATACAATACCGCAGTCTCGACCGTAAACTGTGGAATGGCGGCCTGAAAAACTGATATTAAACAAAAAGAAACAACATATTTTTTGTAAATTTACTGCCAGGTTATTGAAATTTGGTTTTTTACTGATTTATATTAGTTAAAAATAAGGTGATTTGTGTGATGCGCTTTTCACGATGTATTATTTCAGAACTGCAACGAAATCGTTCGTATACGATTCAGAGGGGATACAATGTTTACATCACAGTTTTCTCAATCAACACTTCACCAGGCGACAGTAGTTGAAAAGAACGGCTGTGTTTATTATGTTACAATTAACAACAAGATATTCGTTGCGAAGCGTGCATTTGGTTGTCTTATCGAACCTGAAAATGGGGACACAATCCTGATCTGTTCAAACAACAATGATGTTTTCATACTCACCGTACTGGAACGTACCTATTCCTCTGACGCAGTGCTGTCAAGCCCGGGTAATTTACATATGCAAATCATGGATGGAGAATTGAATTTCCAAAGCAAATCCATTTCATTTGATTTATCGGACACCTTTTCGATCCGTTCACCGACAGTATGTGTCGATACTATCGAAACAGATGTTAAAAGTACCAGTATATCGCTTATCGGGAAAACAGCAGTTTGCTTTTTTGATAAAATTAAAACTGTTGGAAAAAAGGCAGAAACCTTTTTCAGACGATCAATACGTTACGTTGGAGATTCTACAGGTCAATTTAAAAGTTCCAGCCGTACAAATTCGTAACATTTAATTCTTATTCTGTGCGTTTTTTTGTAACGACATCATTCTAAGCCATAAGATTAAAGTAAAAAAAGATCCCAAATAGATTATATTTACAATGTGTTGGAAAACATTCTCTAATCTGCCGCCTTCCTGTGCAACCGATACAAATATATGGAAATACCATGTTTGTGGAAACATGTACGACATAATTTTTATAAACTCAGGAAATACCACCTGAGGCCAGCTATACCCGGACAGAAGAAAAATCGGATATGACATGAAAGCAAGAAAAATAAGTGCAAGTAATTTCTGACGGAAAAAAGTACCAACTATACAGCCGAATAGAAAAAGTACGATAATCTGTATCTCTGTTACAACAGTCAACAGAAGCATTGATCCATTAACTGGTATTTTGTAAATAAAGAAATGAAAGTTAAAGAAAAAAAACGTATAAATACTGAATAGTATAAAATATAAGATCCCCTTTCCGGTAATGATTTTAAAGAACGAACCGGATGCTTTATGGAAAAGTAAACCCAGCGAACGTTCTTCGCGTTCATTGGCGATTGAAACAGCTGCAGCAACAACTAATGTCTGCTGAAAAATCAAAGCAAGAAGCCCTACAATTATAAAATCTCCGTAAGCTTCAGTTGTATTAAACAGACTACGGATATCAAATTTCACGGGCTTTGCAAGTGATAAGGCACGCTTGTTATTCAATCCCTTATTCTGATAATACCGGACAACACTATTTTCCGAGATCTCCGTGATAACATCATTTATACCCCGCAGAACATCATTGGCAATCATAAACCTGCTGTTATTAGCTACAAGACTGATTTTTGCCTGTTTTCCCTGCTTTATCAACTGAGAATAATTATAAGGAATAATAAGTACAGCCATATACTTCATTTCATAAATCTCAGATTTTATATCCGGCATACCTTTTTGATAAGACCGTACTGCCACCGCTTCGTGTGCATCAATATGCCGTATTAAAGAACGTGACATTTCACTATTATCATTGTCTACTACAAGAATAGGTACATCCCGTTGTATTTTTGAAACGAAAATACTTGTATATAAAAATGAATATATTATTGGTCCGGCAAGAAGCAGAAGAAGAACAGATCTATTACCAAGAATAAACCTGGATTCTCTTTTTGTAATAGCCAGTATTTGCCTGAATGTATCTGCAAATTTCATTCTACTCTTGCCTTTTCAATATTTTTACTTAATCGGAAAACAAAAATCCAGGAAAAAATAAAGAATAGTGACGCTATCAAGCCAAGGCTTAAAAGTTCATTATGGACAAAACGGACAGGTGCTCCAAGCTGTGCTGATTTGATAAAGATATGCATGAAATGGACAAATGGCAGAATATTGGCAATATCAGCAAAAATCGTCGGTACTGATGGAAAGGTATATCCACTTACCAGTAATGATGGCATATTTACGAATATTACTACTTCAGTTGCAAGAAATGCATCCTTTACAAAAGCACCAATAGCCATACCAGGAAGCAGGGATGCCGCAAGAAAAAGAAATGTATACAGGATATAATTCACCAGACTACAGTGAATGGCCATATCATATGCCGGAAACAAGACAAGGTGAAGGAATGCAATTACAATACTAAACACCAGAAGTATCGCTGCTGCTTTACCTATGATTAGTGCTCCTGTAAATTTATAGGCAGATTCAATTATCCGGGTATACCGTTTATCATCAATCTCATGAGTAATTGAAAACATTCCGGCAAGCATCAGGATTATCTGGCAACATACATAAATGTATGCAGGGCTTAGGAAATAGTTATAATTAAAGGGCGGATTACCAATATAGTGTGCATCCATAACGACCGGTTGAACAATTGCCATTGCCTGATCGCTATTCAACGATGATGCTCTGAGTTTTTTAATGATTATTCCGGCATTAATAGTTTTTACCACTTGCAGGGCATCTTTATACAACGCACTGGCAATCAGAGTATTATGGGAATTTTTATAAAGCTGAATTGTTACAGAATGTTGTGTTTTGATGTTCTTTTCAAAATTGGCAGGTATATAAAATACTGCATTATAATCATTTTGCTGAATACCGGTTTTAATGTCATCAATGTTTTTTAAATATCCGGAGATGTGCATGGTTTTTGTAGCATCAATTGCCCGGATAATGGTCCGTGATAATTCCGAATTGTCAGCATCAAATACTCCGACATCAAGTTCTGTCAATGCACCTTTACTATAGAAATAGCAAAAAAAAGTAAACAACCCCAGTGGTAATAAAAGCAACAGTGAAATGAAGATTCTGCTTTTAAAAATACACCGTAGTTCTCTTTTAAAGCTATACCATAAAACACTGCTATTACTTGTAAAATATCTCATGTAGTATTACTTCTTGACAATAAAATTAACCGTCATTCCCGGCCTGATATTCTCAATTGTCTCTCTTGATTTCAGGCGAAGTTCAAAAGTTCTGATGTCAAATTCACCTTTTTGATTTGTTGGTCTCCATGTAGCAAAATCGGCCATTGCAGAAATATAATGTACATAAAAATCAAATGTCCTATTTCCAAGTGCCGGTATCATCCCGGCGAGTTCTGTTCCCTTTTTAAACATTTCAAGCTCTGTCTCTTTAATCTGAATAATTACCCAATATTCCGAAGTATCAATAACGGTAATAACCGGATACCCCGCTGCAACTATTTCACCGGGATCCGACAGTATTTTTTCAACTTCTCCGGATACCGGACTCCTTATTATTTTTTCTTCTTCGTAAATCGATACCTCATTATAAACATTTTGTGCCTGATAGTAGAGTGATTGCGCAGCATCTTTTTCTTCTTTACGTGCCCCTTCACTGGCGAGTTCGAACTTTATCCTGGCGGCGTTCATCTGCTCACGGGCACTAATATACTGGGTTTCCGCCTGATCTCGTTCCTGCGAACTAATCACATTATCGTTAAACAGTTTCGTTACCCTGTTGAACGTTTTTTCCATCAGCTCATACTGCGCTTTTGCCTGTAAATACACTCTCTCAGCAGCATCAAGTTCCTGAGGTCGTGCACCGCTTTCTGTCATCTTCTTCTTTGCCAATGCAGCATTCATTGCACCTCTGGCCTGTTCAACCTTGGCGCTTACCTCCCTGCCTTCCAGAATCGCCAGATATTGACCTTTTGTAACATAATCCCCTTCATGTACACACAGAGAATCAATTCGTCCCGGTAGCTTTGATGCTACATCAATATGACGTGCCTCAACCATTCCTGAAATAATCACCTGTTTGGTTTGTTCCTTTTTCTTGATATGTAATGCAATCACGCCAAGTGATAGCAAAACGATAAGAAATACTACTATTCCAATGTACAACCTTTTCATTTTACTGCACTCCCCTCAATCAGTGTAACTGATAGTAACGGCAATCCTGCTGCTGTATACATCTCTACTATTGATTTATAGTATTCCCCAAGAGCAGCCATACGCTCCATTCTGTTTTTTTCAAGTACCAGCTCTGCATCAATAATTTCCAGTGATGTCCCGTAACCGCTTTCGAATCTGCTTTTACATTGAAACAAATTCTCATTTGCAAGTTCAATATCAGAATCAAGATGTAAATATCTGTTTTCTGCGCTTTTCATTTCCCTGTAGTATTTATTGATTAACAAAGTAATATCGCTCTGAGCAGATAATTTCATCTGATGCACCTCATTAACAGTGTGAGAACTTGCGTGTATTGCGGCAATATTTTTCCCGCCGCTGAATAGCGGTAGATTTGCCTGCACTCCGACAACCCATTGAGGTTCCATTGCAGAAAGGTAATCCCTGAATACTTCATATTTACCAAACGCATTTACCTGAGGATAAAAAGCAGCTTTCGATGCGACATTTTTCTGTTTTGCCATTATGTAATTATTGTCCAACATGCCGAACACCGGATGATTTTCCATTGCAAGAGCAATTATTTTTTCAAGCGGATCTGAAATGGTGGCAAAATTCAATTGCTGCTGCGGTTCTATTTTTACAGAATCGTCAATGCAGCACATTTTATTCATCATGACATACAATAATTCCAGACGGTTTACTTCAAAATCAAGATTGCGCTGCGCTTCCGCAACAGCGACTTTTGCTCTCAGTACCTGATTCGCCGAGATCATTCCATTTTCTGAAAGAATCTCTGCTCTCTTCTTGTGCTGCATCATACCGTTAAGAACATCCGTTCGTATCTGTACTGCATTTTTCTCTACAATCAGATTGATATAATTGACAGCTATATCGCGAATCAGCTCATTTTGTATTTTTCGATACTCGTGCAATGATACTTCAAGATCCGCTTTTGCAGCTTTACGTCCTGCAGTAATTTTAAATCCTGTAAACAGGGGCTGAACAAGGGTCAGTGACAGTGATGGATACTGGATCTCCTTAAGCGTGTCGATAAAATGAGGTATTCGTGCATCAAGATTCGCTACTGCGCCGGCAAAATAAGCATTATACAATTCAGAGTTGTTTACGATATAAGAGCCTCCTGCTATCGTTGCTTTTATGCTTTGCATCTGTACAAAGTCATTTGCTTCCAGCCCGATCATTGCATCCCGAATTGGATCGAGATTGAACGTCAGTGGATCATTAATTCGATTAAATGATCCACTCAGCGTTAAGGATGGCATATAGTTACCCGTGGCAGCTTTTACATCATATTTTTTTGCAGCAATCCGTTCCCTGTACTGCAGTATCTTACTGTGTTTAATTGTTGCGCTGTCAATAATGGCGTTAAGTGAATAAACTGTAGCATTCGATCTGTTGCAGAATACAGCAACAATAATTATCGCCATTGATAGTAGTATTTTCAGATCTTTCATAATTCACCAGCCTGGTTATAATGAATGATAATTCATTTTTATATAGTAGTAAAGGCAAACCACCGCAACAGTTTACCTTTTATTGTTTCATTATTCCATTCAACACAATTAATTTAATCGATTTTTTACACACAGTAAGACTCATTTTTTTTGTATCAAGAGCCCACTGTTGAAGAATAAATCTGATTCCGCCAAGAAAAAACCTGCTGAATGCAACCGGATCAATCTCACTTGCATAAACGCCCTTTTTCTTGCCCTGATTTAAAGCATTCTCACAAATACTTAATGTTTTCTTATAATTAGAATGGAGCTGACGATTATTGCGTGTTACAATATGATGATGTTCATTGACAAATATTGTTGCGAGTTCCGGTTTTTTATCAAACATTTCAAAAACGGTATCAATTACTTTATGAAATTTTTCTATTGGGTCACTGACATTTGAATCAATGGTTTCAATCAAAGTAAAGAGGTTTGCCCAAACGGATTCAAATATTTTTACAAGAATCTCCTCTTTGTTCCTGAAATAGAGATAAACGGTTCCGATTGCAATGCCAGCCATATCTGAGATTTCGTGGATTTTCGCATTTGCAAAACCGGAATTTGAAAAAACCACCACAGCAGCATCAAGTATCGCCTGTTCCTTATTTCCTTCTTTTCGTCGCACAAGTCACCTTTAATGAATTTTTATTCATTAATATACAACCTTTTTAGTTGCAATTCAATCTCTTTTAATAATTTTTAATTCAAGGAATTGTCGTGACACCCATAACACACCAGACAATGATGAACAAGCTGCAACCTCTGTAACACATTAATTTCATGCGAAAAAATGTTATTGAACATACTTGATTAAGATCATACAATATAATATATTTCGTTATGTGTCGAAATATAAAAACAATATAATAACAGGGACCATTTCCATGAAAGAATTTGTTGCCATTGCAAGTGCATTGTCAGACTTAAATCGTGTCAGGGCTCTTCTCGCATTACAAAGCGGAGAGCTCTGCGTGTGCCGAATCATTGAATTACTCAACCTTGCGCCTTCAACTGTATCAAAACATATGCAGATACTAAAACAGGCAGGTCTTGTTGAAAGCCGTAAAGAGGAACGATGGATCTACTACCGCATTGTAATTGACAGCAGCAACGCTATTATCACAGGTGCACTTAACTGGTTAGTCACAACAGCAACAAATGATACTCTTGTAGAAAACGATCGTAAATTGCTTTTGTCAATATGTGCACAGACACCAGAATCACTTTGCAAAAAGCGTCAGATCCGGAAAACCTCAAAACAAAAGGCAGCTTAATAATGAGTTCATCATGCTGTAATGAATCATCACATACAATATGCTGTGATATAGATCCAGAAATACACGAACTTCCACCATCAAATAATAAGGGTGATTTCCTTTGCCGTATCAGCGATCGATTCCGGATGAACTATTCAATACGCCCTGGAATTTACACACTGGGAAAGCCTGATAACACATCACCGGTACTTGTAACAGCAAATTACCGTCTTACAACCAATGTACTTCGAAAAGCACTTGGATCGCTTAGTGTATGGATTCTTGTCCTGGACACAAAGGGTATCAATGTTTGGTGTGCCGCAGGAAAAGGGACTTTTGGAACAAGCGAATTGATTAATAGAATAACGATAACGAAATTAGACACGATAGTTAAACATCGTAAAATAATCCTGCCACAACTTGGTGCCCCCGGAGTTGCTTCACATGAAGTTACAAAAGCAACCGGGTTTCAGGTACTGTACGGACCGATACGTGCATCTGATATTCCGCAATATATGCAAAACGGGTATGTTGCAGACGAATCAATGAGAACAGTTACATTCCCGATAAAAGACCGTTTGATATTAACACCAATGGAATTTATTCCATCATTAAGAAAATTTATCTGGGTAATTCTTGGAATGCTTGTGTTCTTCGGGATTCAACGTTCAGGAGTAATGTACGACGATGCACTATATCACACATTACCACTTATTATTGTCGGATTGATTACCATTATCAGTGGTTCTGTATTTTTTGTAGCATTACTGCCACTGATCCCATTCAGAAGCTTTGCGCTTAAAGGCACACTGCTTGGCAGTATCGTACTTGTTCCTTTGATATGGATTAATGGCAACGTATATCATGGGAATATATTCCTGGCATCAGCAATGACTCTCTTTTTTATCATCATGCACTCATATGTCGCATTAAACTTTACAGGTTGCACAACATTCACAAATGTATCCGGTGTGAAGCAAGAGATGCGCTTCGCTGTGCCACTTTACATGATTGGACTTGTTGTTTCGTTATTCATGCTTATCCTGTTCAAGCTTCAAACGCTGGAGGTTTTATGAACTATCTGAAAAATGTCGTAACACTGGAACTTGACGAAACGAAATGTACAGGTTGCGGCAGATGTATCGATGTGTGTCCGTTACGCGTACTTTCAATCAACAATAAAAAAGCTGTTATCGAAACCCGTGATAAATGCATCGAATGCGGAGCTTGTCAGCGTAATTGTGCATTTAATGCAATTACTGTAGCATCAGGAGTTGGATGTGCCCAGGCATTTTTCAATTCCCTTTTTAATGGTGGAAAAGTGGTCTGTGGTTGTGACTCTGAGAATAAGAATTCATCGAATGGGTGTTGTTAATCCTTAATTTTAATTTTACATTACTTCGAGAAAATGATTTTTAACTTTGTATGGTGATTCTTTAATAGCAACGATATAAATTATTCTTTTTTGTCCTGGAGGGACAATATATTTATAGAAATATACAACAAATAAAAACCCTTGCCCCGGAGGGACAGGATATTCATAGGCATCTGAATTGTAAAGCAGACACATTCACACAGATCTATCTTGCGTAATGTACAATAAACATGTCGTCTTTATGGGACTCAAATATTTCTTGTTGTCATGCCTTCTCTATAAGTAGTTAATCCCGATTGGATCAGAAAAAAACCAGATATAGATATTTTTTTACAGTACCACTTCATTCTAACGCAAGATTTGGCATACTACTCAACGATTTTAACATCGTTAGCTGTATAAGTAACATTATTATGTTTCGTTGTTACACAGTATTTCCCATTTGCGAGCTGGAATTGATTCAATGGTATTTTGTAATTTCCTGCTGCAACATAACCATTAACTGGTGTACAAATGAGACTACCTTTCAAATCGAATATTTTTAATTCCAGAGTACCATCAGCCGGTACACTATATTCCAGCATTTGCAGTTTATTGTCACGTTTCACTGTAAAAGTATATCCACTTGACGACGAGACCTTACTACTTTGTTTCGGCGTTATACCAGTACCTGAATACAGATCAATTTTCTGACTGACAGAAGATCCGATTTCAAACCAGTCAAAGTCGGCAGTTCCACCGGCACTTTTAGTACCAAAATTAAACAACGCAAAACGATATCCCACAAAATGGGGCATATCGTAATTCATCTGCAGGGTATTTCCAATAGATTTCCATGTCACACTGTCAAGACTGTAGAAAAATGTTGCCTTATCAGTTCTGTTTGTAAAGTCCATATCAATCCTGAGATATACCTTATTCTGACTGAGAGCGGCAGTTGCCACTTCAGTTGTTCCATTGTTCATTACGATTGTATTGGTTGTTCCATTCTTTTTTACTCCAACAAATCCATACTTTGCCTGAAGTGCTCCAAGACCGGCAACATCACCATCCTTCATTCCACTTACATCAAGAACTGTCCGTCCGCTGCTTTTTGGTCCGAATGCTCTTTGTGTCAACGTATTTACAGCTGAAACAAAATTAGGATCCACACGACCGGTTTTAATTCTAAAGTAACCAGGCTTTTCTGATAACGACCAGTTCGCATTATCAGGGTTATGATTGAACTGCCATTCCAGTTTTAATGTTTTTTCCGAAAAGTCATCTGAGGTCACAATCCCAGGGCCAGTCTGTGCTGCTGCGGATGCCAGATTAAAACTTGACGGAGCGGTACCATTATTAAAAACAGGCCAGTCATTCTGCCAGGTAACCGGAACAAGCCATGGGCTTCGTCCAACAGAACCGTTATCCTGAAAGAGATACCCCATCCAGCTGCCATCATTGAGTTCCAGAAGACTTCCTTGTGCTACACCGCTGCTTTTCATTACAACTTTTCCCTCAAAAGAACCAGTCAGCGATTTTCCCCTATAGCAAATCTCGGTGCGCATGCCGCCACTCGGCCAACAGATCATGAATATATAATAATACCCATTGTACTTGTAAACCTGTGTTCCCTCAGCGCGAAGCCCTCCGGAACCTGCGATAGATGCAGGATCTGAAAGTATTATACGACTTGTACCGGATTTTGTTCCTGTCAATGTCTCGTTTAGTTCTACGATTGAAATATCTCCACCATTCCACAAAACATAGTTTCTTCCGTCATCGTCAAGCACCAGTGATGGATCATGCATTTGAGGAAGTTTCGTTTCTTTCCAGGGCCCCCTTGGATCAGTTGCAGTAAAAAGAAAACAACTGTTTGCGGTCTGTGATGGAACAAGGACATAAAACGTTCCACTCTTATACCGGATACTGCTCGCCCATGTTCCTCTGCCGTATTGGTTACTTGAACTTGTCAGATTGCAATTTACAAGCGTTGGTTGACAATAGCTGATAATTTTCCAGTTTACCATGTCATTGGATTCCATAATTGGAACGCCCGGTGTAAAATGCATTGTCGTCGAACTCATATAGTACTTTGTGCCAACATGTACTATTGAGATATCGGGGACATCAGCCCAGATGATCGGATTTGTTACCGTTGCGGCTGACAGTATTCCAGCAAAGCAAAAAAGTACACCTGCTGCATGGATAAGGTTTCTTAGCATATGAGCCCCCTCAGGTTCTTATCAATAATTAATTTTCTATCATTTACTTATTTAATCACTCAGTTTCAATGCACTGGTAAAAAACCAGCAGCATCGATCTTAACTAATATATTTCTGATTCAATTGACTGCTTTATTTTTGTGAATGATACGCTATAAAACCGTGCACACTGTGTGTACAGATACACCATATAATAATGTGGTTACACGGACAGTTTTTAAGGGCATAAAATCCTTATTTTATTTACATATTGAGCATTTTTTAAGTCAATTTTAATTGTAAGGACTTGAAAATGCAACAGAGTCAATTTGTCAATAAAAACATCAGTTCACAATCTGTAGACGCTAATGGCGTAGAAAAACGGATACGACAAATGCTGTATAATTAATAAACAAACCACTTTCAGGTACTTCTGTAACAACGGGATTTTACAAATTAATCAACAGGTTAGTAATTTTTTGTACACAAAGCAGGTACACTTTTTTTGTTCTGCGAGTATTATGTAATGCAAAGTCATTCCTCATTTAATATATTGACCGTTATAGTGGGTAATTCTCATGATACTCGCACCGGGTTAAATGAACCTTTGCTACATAAATCAATAAACTTATAACATTTTTCATTTTGTGAAGTATCCAGAATATATTCGGCATGTTCTAAATATACAGAAGCAGTATGCGATTATTGCGCGATAGTAATGAATAGAGGGGTGCACAAGTATGATTAAAAGGAAAACATTTACAGCCTATGCACTATCACTTATTGTGATATGTCAATTTGCCATTGTCGAGGCACTTGACAATGGTTTAGTAAAGACACCCCCCATGGGGTGGAACAGCTGGAACTGTTTCGGACCTAATATTGATGAGACTAAAATCA
>CAYMGX010000032.1:0-36255 GCA_964390065.1 uncultured Fibrobacter sp.
AACCCTGTTTCATCTTACAATTGAAACAGGAACCTTCCTGATCTCTTTTAAGGTGCGAGTAGCCCTTTTTCTCAAGGTCGCCATCACGTTTCCGCATCTCTTCTGCAGATGCAAGGGAGCGATTTTTTGCAACAAACCGTTCATGATCGTAATCAAAATTCATTCAGAACCCCTTACTGTGAATGCACTAAACATGCAGCCACACTTTAAAGTATTCCAATTTTGCTGTTATTAATCAGATTTAAGCAATCACAGGATAATAAAAAATTCCTGTATTTCAATATTATTTGATCCATAACCAGTGCAAGACTGCAGGAAACAAATACCTGAATTTGAAAAACTATATACTAAGAAATACTACGAAATGCTTAACATATTATTAAAAATAATCAATTACAGAGCTTAATAATCAGTTTTCTGCAAATTTCTTGATTCGCACTTTAAACTCATGTATCAGATCAGTTGCGTTTAACGAGGACGGGATAATAAGCGGATGGAAATCAGAATTTCGTTCCAGAAAATTACCGATCAGTTCTCTTTCGAATGGATCAGACTGATCAGAATCTGGTTGCGTATAAAAATAGTTAATCAGTTCAGCATCAACCGCAGCCGATGGCTCGGCAACACAGCGAAATGCTTTCATAACGACGTTACGTTTTGCCCAAACCCAGATAGTGAGTACCATTGATTGTTCAGCGTGTGGCAAAAACAGTATACATTTTTCAGGTATTTCTGATGCTTTACGTGTCGTATTCCTGCGGATAGTGGGATTATGCTTATTTATCAGCCGGTGTTCAAAAAGTTCACATTCCAGCTCCGAACCACACCGATGAGCATCAAAACTGACCGTCTCTTCTGCAATCCGTTTTTTACTGCTATCACTATACTTTCGAAAATGACTGGTTATGGATTGATACAGATCTTTACATTTTGATATGAACAGGTATTTTCCGGTATAGTCCTTTAGTCCATAGACACCGGGAGCCTGAGGCAAACTTTCAATCTGCTGTAACGAAAAATGTTTTCCTGCAATCATCTTTTCTGTAGTCAACATTACCGCATGATCAAGTTCCTTTCTTGTATAGATATTCTTTTCTTTCAGCATCTTCAATGCATCAGAAACTATTGATGCAAACTGTTTTGCCTGTTCAGACGGTGCGTCCGGCAACTGAGTTTTACCGGACATTCCTGACATTTGTGACAATGAACCGTTATCTGGAATGTCAATTGATAGCGCATGAAGGAGATCGTCAAATAACAGTATCCTGTTTTTATCGGTAATAACATCATTTTCAAATTGTGCATTGAACCGGCATGCATCGTCATAGGTAAACAGTATTGGAATTTTTTCAGAAAGTATCGAGACTACCTGCGCCAGACGGGTCTCAATACCGTCGGCGGCAAGATCAATTCCAGACGGATCAACGTCCGCTGCGGCAGACAACGATTTATGCAACCACACATCACAGCAGAATTGAGGATACGGAAACAGATCCCAGACAGCTATATACTTCAACATATCGACTTGTGGATCAGCCAGCATATACACTATACAAAGAGGTAATCTGTCAAGCGTAATTTCGGCATCTGCCTTTGATTCATCAAATACCCAAAGACCATCCGGATTATGCACACATCGTTTATCACCTCCAATAATCCCGCAAATAGCTGCCTCGGCAAATTTCACCGGCGGGTTCTTGAATTTCAAAAACCGTTCTGCAAGTTTGACAGACGAAACCCCTGTCTTTTCTATCCGAATGTACTCAATTATTGCATCAACCATGGTGTAGCTACTCTCCGGAGCAATCAACCTTTGTTCCCACAAAACAATCTGTTTCTTAATAAGATGCTCAGAAACACAGAATATGAGAATCTCTTAATATATGAATATACTTAATTTTCATATAACAATTGAATATTATCATGAAAACCGCGCGCTTGTATTTCATTGACAATGTACCACAGCGTGATCGCCGATACCACCCGTATCCTGGAGTATATTTACATGTAAGACAACAGTTTACTTACCCAATTATCGACTTCTTTACAATCGTTACAGAATTGTATACCAGAGTACCACCATATTTCACCGGCTTGAATGTTGCTTTTCAGAATAGTAATATACAAAAAACACAGGAGTTGACATTTTCAGTAAAAACAACAAAATCTTGCAAAAATAAAAATTTGTGATTATATTATATAGTCAAGAACACATCTCACGACATTTCTTACCAATAACCCCTGTCAACACTCATACAATGTATGAGTATTCTTATACAGAGTATCGTTTCTGTTATTGTTATATTTAACTTACTGGAGAGGAGTAAGAAATGGCAGCTATCACAAAAACACAACTGGAAAAACTTCAAAAGAAATTTGTAACAGATGCAGCAATTGGTGAACAATTTGAAATAACACGTCAGGCAGTTCATCAGCTTCGCAAGAAGTTTGGCCTCGGGTCATCCCTAAAAGACAATCCCCAGAGGAATCTGAGAATTGTCAAGGCATATGAAAGTGGCGAATCCGGTACTGCCATTGCAAAGAAATACAAGTTATCAATTTCTCAGACGTACCGCATTATCAATGATAACAAAAAACCGGCAAAAAAACCTAAAAAAAGTAAAAAATAGAGCCCCCAATCCACCCCGTCATCAGTAAAGGACGTACGATATGTGCACGTCCTTTTAGTTTTATTTCTACTGCTGTTAATCAGCTTAAAAAGCTTACTGAGGTTTTGCTAATTCAGGCGCCATTCATTAATTTATACCATTAACTTCAAAAACATGAATAAACAGGGGACGATTCAGTGTGCATCCCTGAATGTGTTCTCTACTCAATCAAGGTACTTTGCAATAGCATTCAGCAAGAATAGATAAACAATGACTCAACCTGCAAATCAACAGCAAAAGCCTCTTGCAAAATCCCTTACCATCGCTACATTTATCATGATGGGTTCGGTCCTGCTAAGTAGAGTTGCCGGCCTTATACGGGAACAGGTATTAGCCTATCATGGTGGTACATCAGGCGAGATGGATGCTTATGTTACAGCATTTATGATTCCGGAACTTCTGAATCATTTTCTTGCTGGTGGATTTTTGTCAATTACATTTATTCCGATATTTCAAAAACATATTTTACGCGGCAACAGGGACAATGCCTGGAAATCGATGTCCAACCTTCTTACTATTGGTTCAATTGCCTTCGTGGTTGCAATCCCGCTCCTGATATTCTTTACCGCTGACATTCTCAGGATTATGAGTAATTTCTCATCGGTATTTGGCGTCAAAGGAAACCTTGTTGCAGATCCGGAACAGACGGCATTGACGATAAGGCTAACACAGATCATCCTTCCAGCGCAGATACTTTTCTATTGGGGAGCTTTTTTTTCAGCTGTTCAGATGGCAGAGCACAAATTTTTCCTTCCTGCACTGTCACCACTATGTTACAACTTCGGTATTATTCTGGGTGGAGTTGTGCTTGGTCCTGTTATAGGCATTGAGGGATTTGCGTGGGGAGTATTATTTGGTGCGCTTCTTGGTAATATACTTATACAACTTCCCGGCGCTTTACAATGCGGTTTCAGGTATACATTCAGGATGGATTTTAAGGACCGGGACTTTACCGATTACATAAAAAAAACAGTACCGCTTATTCTTGGTCTTGGAATGGTTTTTTCAAACGAGATTTTCTTTCGTTTCTTCGGCAGTTTTCTTCCTGAAGGATCGACATCAAGTATAAATTATGCACTTCGTACCATGCTGATCGCAGTCGCAGTTTTCGGACAGGCATCAGGTGTTGCATTTTTCCCTTACTTGTCAAAAATGGCTATTGAACGTGAATTCAGTAAAATGTCCGGGCTATTAAATACCATGCTTTACAAAATAGCTTTATTTCTTCTGCCTCTCAGCGGCATAATGTTCATACTGTCAAAGGAAATTATATCCATACTTTATCAAAGAGGAAATTTTGATGCCGATTCTGTTTCGAAAACATCGGTTGTATTCGGAATTTACCTTACAGGAACGTTTGCGTTCAGCGCATCGATGATTGTTTCGCGGACATTCTATGCTCTTCAAAACACCCTGCTTCCAATGCTTGTCAGTACACCAATTGCATTGCTTTCAATACCCTTATATATAGTATGCGGCAGACTGTTTCAGGCTAACGGCATTGCTGCTATTGCAGTACTCTCGATGACTGTACAATTTATAATTCTTTATCTGTTATGGATCAGACAATACCGGCTCTGGAATGATGCCATTGATCTGTTAGTAAAGCTTATTAAAGTAGTAGTACTATGTATCTGCAGTTGTATAGGAGGGTATTACATAAAAGGATTCATTTCCGGTTTTATTTCAGGTGACAGTATGATTTACAATTTGGTACTATGCATTCTTACTGCAATTCCTGTACTTTTAACAATTTTCTGCGTGTACGAATTGACAAAAATGCAATCACTAAAAGAATCCGTCAGGGGATTATTGAAGAAGAAATGAACATCCATCATCAGGCATTCACACGACGCCTTCATTCATCCATTATCACCCGAAACAATTATAGTGTCAACTTTTTTTAATCTCTCACAGGCTGACCCTGCTTAAGAGCCCGAACAATGTCTGACACCTTTTTCATATGAAGAACATCATCTGCGAGCTCCGCTGCATCATTTGAATCAATCAAATTCAGAATTGCCTGAACTCTTGGAATAAAAGAAGCCTCAATGGTCATTTCATTTACCCCGATACCGGTAAAAAAAGGAAGATATAACTCATTATGGGCCATGTCCCCGCAGATTGAGATACTTTTCCCTTTTGTAATCGCTGCATTTACAACTGTTTTTATTACCCGAAGCACAGCAGGGTGGTGTGGTACATAATATGAAGCGACCTTCTCATTTGTCCTGTCTACTGCAATCATGTACTGTACCAGATCATTTGTACCGATAGAAAAAAAGTCTGCTTCCGCTGCAAGATCATTTATAACCGGAATCACTGATGGTACTTCGATCATCATACCTATTGCGGGATTGCGGTTGTATTGCATTTTTTTCTGTTTCATCATTTCAATACATTCATACACCGATTCACGTGCTTCAATAAATTCTTCATATGATGAAATCATCGGAAACATAATACGGATCTTTGCATTGGCACCAGCCCGTAGAATCGCCCGGATCTGCTGGTGAAACAACTCCTTGTTTGACAAGGAGAACCTTACTGAACGCATCCCGAGAAATGGATTCTGCTCCTTGGTTCCCTCATAATACGACAACACTTTATCGCCACCAATATCAAGTGTCCTGAATGTTATCTCCTTACCAGGCATACTTTCGGCAAGTTGTTTATAAACGACGTACTGCTCCTCCTCTGATGGAAAATCTGCACGAATCAGGAATGGAAACTCCGTACGATACAAACCAACGCCTTCACTTTTTACCTCATTGGCAAGCTTTAAATCAGAAAGTAAATTTATACTTGCGAGCAGACGAATCTTCCTGCCATCTTTTGTAAATGTCTCAGGCTTGATATGATATGATTTAACCTTTACATTTTTCCTGTTTTCGTTTCGTTCGTTAAATGTTTCAATAATTGATTTTGCAGGATTAATGTAGAAATTACCAACTTCCGCATCAAGCAGTACCGGCGTTTCGTCGGGTATTGACAAAAGCCGTGAAGAATCAACAATAAGCATCGGAATCTTTAGCGATCGGGCTAAAATCGACAAATGCGACGTAACTCCGCCACTTACCAGTACTACGCCCTGAACATTCTCAGATGACAATTTTAGAATATCTGATGGAAGCAGTTCCTGGGCAATAACAATATGATCTTTACAAAAGCATGTATCCTTATACTCGTCAACCAGATTACTTAAAATACGTATACAGACATCATGAATATCCTGTACTTTTTCCCGGATATAGGCATTTGATCCCAGTGAAAAAAGATTCGTATAGTGACGCGCCACACTGATAACTGCGTTTGGCGGCTCAAGCCCCTCCTCGATTTTCCTGATCATCGAGCCGGTAAATTCCTTATCTTTCAACAGTAGCAGATGTGCCGTAAAAATCAATGATGCTACATCCGACAATTTTTTTTCTACGCTTGCCTGAAGTTGTTCAAGCTGTTTTGCCGTTTTAGCAACAGCAGCCTTGAAATCCCTAAGTGTATAGTTTCCGGGATACTCTTTGTTAAACAGTGCGTCCGCAGCTCTCTCTTTGTCAAAAATACGGGATGGCGCAAATGCATATCCTTCGGATGCCACTTTCCCCTTTTGTAATTTCAACTGACGCACCGGTTTCCTGTCTCCCGGCATGGCAGTGATTTTTTGCGAGATAAACAGTCGTGCCATCTCAAGTATACTGGCAAGCTGTGATGCCACCGCACGAAGCGTTACAATATCATAGTCATTAAAAGCATTCGCTTTCTTTCGCTGTACAACAAGTACACCGATTCTTGAAATGGCCCGTAAAATCGGAACAGCCAGAAATGCGTCATATAACTCTTCAGTTAATCCGGGGAAATATTTGAATTTTGGATTCTCTTTACCAACTTTCTCAGAAACCGGCCTTTTTTCCTTCAGCGCAAGCCCCGTCAGGCCTTCACCGATTTTTAAACGAACATTGTTTACCGCGGATTTGCTTAAGCCGTGTGTTGCCCTGAGAACCAGTTCCGTAGCCTCATCATCGTAAAGATACACACTACAGACATCAGCATTCATGTGTCGCGCAACCATCTCGACTATACGCTCAAGAAACGATTCGATGCTTTCCGAGCCAGTAAAAGCTTCATTTAGTTCACCAATATCACATATCAACTGCATATCTTTCATATAAGAACTTTCGAAAAAGTGCCTTTTGGCATTAGTAGCTGCAGTGCATCCTGCTTCTAAAATAATTAAATTGACGTTCAAATGTAAAAAAAGCCGATCCAATTATCTGGACCGGCCATAATTTTCAACCGTAACTATTAAAAAAAAATTTATCGTCTGCCAAACTTGATCTCTGTATCACTTGTCGCTTCAGAAGAGCCCTCAGATGATGCATTTTCGTTGGTACCGGACTCAGTCTCCAAACCTTCATCGGTATCCCCTTCTTTCAACATACGTCTTTTGACAAGAATTTTTCTTCCGTGCTGAAGATTTTCATCATTGTCATCTTGGGTACTATCAGGTGCTGATACCGATTCGATTGGAGCACTTGTGTTCTGAATTGGTTCCTGAATCGGTGACTGAACCTGATCCTGAATCATTACATTCTGATTTTCAAGTTCCGGTTTTTCTTCAGTATTACCCGCAGAGGTATCAAAGCTTAATGGTTCGCGGGATTTATTACGTTCCTGCCAGTTATTATTTCTGCGGTCACGATTGTCGCGGTCACGATTGTCGCGATTGCGATCCTGTCCATTACCATGACGATTATCACGATCCCTGTTGCCACCTCTTCTATCACCGCGTTCGCCACGTTCACTGCGATCTCCACGCATTTCACGACGATTCGGGTTTTGATTCTGATTCTGATTCTGATTCTGATCTTTCGATAGATTTTCGTGAACTTTGCGACGGGCAAACTCCTGATCACGTTCTGCGTTTTTAAGTTTCAAATTGATATCACGAAGTGACTTTTCCACAGTGTCAACGGATCCGGCAGCAGGAGTTTGTGCCTGCTGTGATTGCGGCTGACTTGTTCGTGGAGGACGATTGTCGTTTCCTGGTCTTCTGTTGTTCTGATTTCTAAAATCTCTGTCTTTTCTCTCCTGCTGTGCTTTTTCAGCAGATGAAACTAACTGACCCACTTTTTCGCCCTGATCGCTTACTGTTTTCTTAAGTGATGATACTTTTGCGATCGTAATAATTTGCAGAATAACGACAAAAATTGTCGCGATAATTACTGCTAATTCCATGTTAACGTCTCCATAAATGTTTAATTATCAGTGCATAATAATTGAGTCTTTTAATACGCGCGGCGATCTCAATTCCGATTTATGCAAAAAAAGTTAAGCGCGTTTCGTTTCTGTTCATGCACTTGATGCTAAATTCAAAGATGTCTAATACCCGCATGATCTACAATTCAAACTATTGCCGCCTACCCCCTTTCGATAACAAAGAATCAGGCCTGCATTGATTCTTTAACCTATATTTTTTTTGTAAACTGTTGATCCAGTGTGTTTAAATCATTGACAATAGTAGAAACAGACTGAATTCTTTTATTAATCAGATACAACTTACTCCAGATAAAGAGTAGTGTTAATGCAAATAAAAAAAATATTACAATCCAGATTATGATAACAATTTCCATGGGTATATCTCAGGAAGGCACATAATTACAGGGTATGTAGTTACTAACACAATTTTTATCTGACAGCTTTGAATATCTGAATTTCATATTCCTACTTTTGCCCCGGTTTTTACAGGCAAATTCATCCACACCGGACAGACCCGGATCGTAGTGTATACAGACACATTAAAACATTGTCTGCATCACCACACATCCCTATATAACATAAATTACGCCATCAACCTGTTCAAGGCTGATTCGTTAACTACGCAACAGTCTTTTAATATGCTGCGGAAGCAAAAACGCTCCCGTATGTACGTCGTCGTTATAGTAATTACAGTACTCGGCAATCGATTCATAACGCGATTTCTCAAAATTTTCAAACACGTTGCCATTTTTTGCACATGCAAGAAAACTACAGATACCCTCAGGAAATGATTGCATCGAACAGATATATGGTTTTGTTTTCTGGAATAGTGCAGAAGCGCTCCGGTAGGTATTTCGCAAAAACTCCCCGTTGACAGTAGGAGAATATGTCTGAAATACCACAACCCCGTCATCAGCAAGTCGTTGTGCTACAGTTGAATAAAAATCTGCGGTTTCAAGCGAACCGACAGGCCCGCCCGGATCGTATGAATCAACGATAATGACATCAAACTTGTCCGCATTTGATTTCAGATAGTTATATCCATCATCGTATACGACCTGTGCTCTCGGATCATCAAAACCTTTTGACAAATCTGAGAAAAAACGTTGTACGGTATCGGTAACCATTTTATCAATTTCAACAATCACCACCGATGTAACCGTATCGTGTTTAAGTACCTCCCGCAAACACCCGCCATCACCACCCCCAATAATACAAATCCGCTGTGGTTTCTTCATCATTAACATCACCGGGTGAGTCATCATTTCGTGATATATATCACTATCGTATTCTGTCAGAACAACAGTTCCTCCAAGGCACATCACCATTCCAAAACTATAGGTATCAAAAACCTCAATTTTCTGAAACGGACTTGAGTCACAAAAAACAGCGTGTTTTGCGCGAATGGTAAGTCCGGACATTCCATGGATCAGATTTTTGATCCAGAGTGATGATCCACTCTCCGTAGTAAATTTTATAAGGCTGTTCATGCTCACCTCACAAGTGTTAAGTTTTCGGCCATTTTTGGCCGCGACAGCCAAAGGCAATCAGATATTAATAGAAATAAGTTTCACTTAATCAACGACAACAATCTTTGCTTTAGGGAAGCCGTTGAAATTTGATGCACTTGCCGTTGTATATGCTCCCATAGACTCAAAAATAAGCATCTCCCCGATTTCAAGCAATGGCAGACTTATATTTTCGTAAAGGACATCAATTGAATCACATGTCGGTCCTGCAAGCACAGAGTTAAAACGCTCACCCGTACGTTCAAGAAACATCGGATAATCCGCATGGTCATACATTTTACCGGAAAATGATCCGTACACGCCTTCATCAAGATAGTACCACCATCTTTCATTTCGTAAAGACCGACCCATCACCTTTGTTGCAAGTGTCATCGTCGGGCCGCTAAGAACACGACCCGGCTCAGCAATGATCCGGTAACTTGAAAAATAGCGATCAATATAATCAACAATCGGCTGGCAAAACTGTGCCATTGGCAATACCGGAGTCAGATAATTGATTGGAAAGCCGCCACCGATATCAATTACTTCAATATTGATCCCCTTTAGCGCTGCTTTTTTGCAGATGTCACGGCAGTATTCAAGTGCTTCGATGTACTTGAGCGGACTCTCATTTTGTGAGCCGGCGTGAAAGCTTATTCCACCGACATTAAGTCCGAGTTCGTGTGCTTTAATAATCAGATCCCAGGTTTTTTCGGGTACTACACCAAACTTTGCACTCAGGTTGACAAGGCAGCCAGGATTCTGGATACTCATTCGTATTAAAAGTCGAAGTTTATCTTTATAAGGAATGAATTTATACAGCTCATCCTCATTATCCGCAACAAACCATGGCATACCATACTCTACGGCATAACGTATGTCACTGTCGCGCTTGATCGGATGTGTATGAATACATCTGTCTGCACTGATATCACAGCTTTTAAGAATGTCAATCTCGCCATTTGTACATACATCAAAGAACGCATCTTCTGTATTTAAGATCGACACGATTTCCCTGGTCGCGTTCGACTTTACAGCATAATAAAGATCAACACCCGGAAGCGCAGCTTTGAGATTGCGATAACCGTCCCTGAGTCTGCTTTCGGATAAGAATAAAACCGGTGTCCCGTGCTGGGCTACCAATTCCTGGATTTTAGAAAACTCCATATCTTCTCTACTTAATACTCCTTACCTTGAATCATGAAATGAAATCATCAGGAAAATCGGGTTTGGCGTCTGTGATAACTCTTGCCGGCCCGTCTTTCAATAACTGGCTTATATAGGGAAACTCCGCCTGCATTGAAATATGTGTGGCGCCATTATACACACGTAAACCACTCAGATTGTTTTTGACCAGCCGTCGATCGATAACGGATGGTTTGATCAATGATGCGTTTATCTTTTCTGAGCTGATTGTGACCGACCACAATACAGCATACATATGAATATACAAATAAAAAGGATTTACATTAGAAAAAACGCTATGCAGCGTTTTCTGAATACACGAAAACGCCTGAGGACGTGAGACCGGAGATTCTGAGTGCATAACAAAAATACCATTTTCGTTCTTGAATGCTTTTTTTACACTCCGGTAAAATTCCCGTGTATAGAGCATCTGTGATGGCCCGAAAGGATCTGTCATATCCATTATGATCACATCAAACCGACCCTTGCAGGATTTCAGAAATTTACGACCATCAACAATATTAATCGAAACCCGCGGATCATCAAAACACCCGTCATGAACTGACGTCAGATATTTTTTTGAAAACTCAATCACGCCATCATCAAGTTCCGCAATCTCTGCACTCCTGATACATTTATATTTGAGTACTTCACGCAATATACCACCATCCCCACCACCGATCACCAGAACATGCTGCGGATCGGGATGAGAACACATCGCCGGGTGTACCATAGTTTCATGATAATCATAATCCTTACGTTCAGCCACCTGCGTGATTTCATCAAGAAGCATAACCTTACCAAATTCATCCGTATCAATCAGCTCAATCTGCTGATATTTTGTTTTCTGCTTTAGTAACGATTGCTTAATTGTATAGAAATAGCCAAAATATGGATTCAGCGCTTCTGTATACAGCTTTCTTCCGGAAGCAATTCTGCTTATGTTACCTATTCCCGATCGAATATGTTTCTGCATTCAAAAATCTCCTGTATCTCCTTTTTAAGAAGGGTTCTAACACGAGCACCCTCCGCCTTTGACATTTTTGCACTGTCAGTACCAAACAGATAATTTTCCAGCCTCAGACTTTTAAGCATCATCTTTGTATGAAAGATATTATCAGAAACTATGTTAATATCATAAGCTGTATACTTATCAAGAATTTCATCTGATATGTAATCCTGCACTGATGTAATATCGTGATCGATGTATACTTTCCTCCCGTTTATATCGCGGGTAAAACCACGAACTCTGTAGTCCATCAGCACAACATCTGAATCAAAGCTATCAATCAGATAATCAAGTGCGCGTAACGGTGAAATCATTCCACAGGTTGATACATCAATGTCCACCCTGAATGTGGATATACCCGTATTTGAATTATTTTCCGGGTAGGTATGTGCTGCGATGTGACTTTTATCAAGATGCGCAACTACACCATCGGTACCTGCCGTATGATGTCCCTCATTGATAAGTACAGTAACACTTGCACCTCTCGGGATATAATCCTGTGTTGAAATATTAACAATCTTTGCATCAATGATCTTTGTTACATCCTCTGCAATTGCCCTGAGCTTCTCAGAATTGTAGACATCATCAATGTATTCGAGATAATCAATCTGTGACGCACGGGAACGGGCATAGCAGATATCATAAATATTAAAACTCAGCGATTTCGTGAGATTGTTAAATCCCTGAAGTTTGATTTTGCGTCCACGACATCGATTGATCACCATAACTCCTTTATGATAAAAAACATTGCCAGCTGAAAATACTATTTTTCACACCTGTTTAAAGATATGATTTTTTTTATTTTTTACTAATACAATAATAGCTCTTTTTAAAGCGTTTTTTGTTTTTTAATTTTGCAGCAATTTCGATTTATGGTGAAGCGATACACTGTAACAATACCGCTCCAGGTGACATGGAGCATCACAGTTCATTGATATACAAAGGTTTATACCCCCTATACTTATGCGAGAAATAATTCAGCAGGATTACCTCAGTTCTTTTTCCCGGCTCGATATTAATTATCATACGGTCTGCAAACAACCTGCTCATGTGAATACCTCTGCCACTGTCATCCAGTAGTCCCTCACCGGTAATTTGACGATCTATCTTGTAGAGAACAGTTTCCTTGGTTAATTTCCCCTGATAGTCAGTTATTGATACTGCATATTTTTCATTATCATAGCCACATTCCACATAAATATATTCCTGGGGTTCGAGGGTTACATCCGAAAACTCCTGATATTTCTCGGTACCATCACTGAGTGTCGGTGCATGATAAATCGCGTTGGTAACAATTTCGTCAAAGATCAGTTTCATATCCCCTGATGTACCAAACTTATTTTCCAGGACATCAACAACCCGCTCCCGTGCATCACGTGCCTCAAAAGACGATTTGATCCAGGTGGAATCAAGTACGGTCATATCATCATCAAGATATTTTCCCAATCCGAATACATTACCACTTAGAAGCCCATACACCAGTGCATCAAGTTCTGTAAAATTAAACGGTACTGTTTTGGGAATGATATTTGTAATTGAGTTTTCTTTAGCAACCCTGACATAGTCATCAACATTATAAGCAGTGATCAGTGCAACCCGTGTATCAGGGTATTTTTTTCTAATTTCTGATAACAGTTTCGGACCGCTGATTCCGGGCATATTGATATCTGAGATCACCAGGTCAAAATGATCTTTTTTAAGCAATTCCCAGGCCTCATCGCCATTATCAGCAGTTCTCACGGTGTACTTCTCCTCAAGAAAATCAAGGAGCATCAGGCGTATGGCCTTCTCGTCATCCACTACCAGAATCCTGTATTTTTTTAGATTAACACTTGAAGACATAGAGAATCCTTTTTTAGTTGCCTTGGTTTCATCCGCTGAAAACTGCCATTTGTGCTACAGTAACATTATCCAGCTTTACTTGTTATGCCAGTACGTATCAACGGTAGTTCTATTGAGAATTTTGTAGTTTCATCAATGGAGTCAAAATAAATCCTACCCTTATGTTCCTCTATTATCCGATGGCTTACACTCAGCCCCAGTCCGGTTCCCTGACCGGCTGGCTTGGTGCTGAAAAACGGATCAAATATTTTTCTCCGGATATCCGAACTGATACCTATTCCATTATCAGCAATGGTAATAAGAGCAGTTGCAGCTTGTTTCTGCGAACTAACCACAATCCGCCCTGTATATCTCTTCCCCTCAGCTGACATACGCTGTTTTTTTTCTGTAACAGATTGAATCGCATTGGTAACGACATTCATAATAACCTGATCGATCCGCGAAGGATCACAATAAACAAGCGGTAACGATTCATCAAGTATAAATTTTTTCTGAATATCACCCGCACCTTCAAGATGTATTGCATTTGTCGTTTTTATCAGTAAGCTGTTGAGATCGACCATAACATACACTGATTCGTTCTTTTTTGACAGATGCAACAGGTCTTTCATAATGACTGTTGCACGTGCTGCTGATTCAAGAATTGTCCCGACACGGCTGATACCCTTGTCATTCAGTCCGTATTTCTCAGGTTTTTCGAGAAGATTGACCGCTGTACCGCTAATGCCCGACAACGGATTGTTCATTTCATGTGCAATACCCGCAGTCATCACACCAATGCTTGCGAGTTTTTCCGATCGTATTAACTGTTCTATCATCCGTTTTTCATCGGTTACATCGTTAATAAATTCTATGACATGGACAAGGGTTCCCGATGGATCATGTACTGGAAATGTTTTTACTTCAAAATATCTGATTTCTTGCGGAGTTTTTTTAATAAATCGTTTATTAACAACTGCTTCGCCTGTTTGAAAGGTGATCAGACACGGACAATCGGCACATTGACTGCCGCAGTTAAAAAACATTTCATGACATTTTTTCCCGAGTATGGCCTTTATTTCGTGTCCAACAAAACCGGCATATTTTTTATTCACCCTGACAATATTCAACTTATTGTCAACAATACAGATCATAGTGTCGATTGCATCAAAGACCGTCTCAAGCTCCCGTTTACTAACCTGAATTTTACGGGAGCAGTGTTCCTGTCCTGATAGATCATCATTTTGATGTTCCATGTACATTCCTGCTGGTAACTTCGTTGATTTTATAGTATTACATAAAGGCAAGAGGTGTGCAACAGAGAACTTTAAATAACTGGAAAAAAAGATGCTCTACAATTTGGTAAAAAAAAAAGCTGCCTCATGAGGCAGCTTTTTATGTATCATAAAAACGAATCAGCTACTTATTTTGCAAGAACACGCCACTCTACCCGACGATTCTTTGAGTGACAGTCTTCATCACTACAGCTAAAATTTGCAGGGCGTTCTTTACCATACGATGTAGTCTCGATACGATCTGATGAAATACCGTATGATGTCAGATAATTTTTTACAGCTTTTGCACGGTTTTCACCAAGACCCATGTTGTACTCTGATGAACCTCGTTCATCCGCATGCCCTTCAGACATTAAGCGAACCCCATCATGCTCTCTGATAAAACCCGCGAGTCTCTCAAGGGTACTGATCGCTTCCGGCTTAAGATCATATCTGTCAAATTCGAAATAAACCGGCTGCAACAACGCCTGAAGCTGTCCGCTGATATCCTCCTCTGGTGGAGGTGGTGGCGGTGGCGGTGGCGGTGGCGGCGGTGGCGGCGGCGGTGGTGGTGGTGGAGGTGGAGTCTGCTCAACTGTTGTAACCTTCTTGCTACAACCGGTGAAACTCAGACCCAGTGCAATTACTACGAAAATGGCAATACTAAAAAGTCTTTTCATTCGACCTCCCGCTCTTACTGGGGTGATAATTTAAACGTTAACATTCCTAATGTAACCACAGGCATTATTAACCATCATTAATCAAGACTCATACATCATTGGAATTCAGCTATTCTACAAATGCCGGAGAATCTTTAAAAATTCTCCCCGGAGCAAGAAACATCTAATTCCAGGTCTTGATTGTTTCAGGCTAATGCATAATTAAAATATTATTTGAAAACCATTACTGCAAGTATATTTGGAATAATTATTTTATACTTGCTTTGTAATGCATCTTTTTTTCTTCAGCGTTGAGTATCCCTAAACGCACCTGTCGGATTATTGATACTTTGCAGTATTTCAGAAACCGGCGGCTTTCCTTTTTTAGCAAACACTATTGTTCCATCAGGACTAATTACGAAAACAAACCGTTTATTCATTACAGCACCCTTTACGCCATACGCTTTGGCTACTGCTGCATCCTGATCAATAAGCAACGGAAACTGAAAATTATGCTTATCGGTAAATTTCTTATGTGATTTACCGGATGCAGGATTAACCCCGAAAACGACAGCATTATTACTGGTAAATGTGGCATATTCATCACGGATTTCGCACAGTTGCTGTGTACACACTGGTGTTTCATCACCTGGATAAAAAATGAGTACAACATACTTATCACCTTTAAAATCCAACAGGTTATGTGTAGTACCAGTCTCATCCTCAAGACTGAATAAAAATGCTGTATCACCTACCGATGGCACTTTTGCAAAAGCCTGGGTGAATACCAGTGAGAGTAGAAGAACTATCGTTCTTTTCATAAAGCCTCCCGTACAGAGTTAATAATTCAAAACATTCAAGAAACGTAGCTTGAATATACGTCCATGCAAAATCAGATATTGCAAAGCAGAAATACTCTTCATAATAAAAATTCAATATCTGAAATAAGCAATAAACATTATATTCAACATATTCAACGTTTCATTTTATGTAAATACAATTTGTTCCACAGCCTGAATTCATACACGTGTGCAAATCTATCCAGTCTTGTAACTGCAAATCAGCTTTTTGCCCTCATTAATTCTTTTTTACTCCCATTTGTAGTTTTTTATAGCCTTACTATGATTGTTTGGTATAATTAACAAATAACTGTATTTCGCACCCTGGTTTCGATTATCTTAAGATAGTTACAGTTATAATAACGATTTATAAATCATTGTATTGATACCCTATCTTTAATGATTTTCAGCTCATGCTGAGAGCAAGGCGGTCGCCATGAAACCGGAATACAGCATTTTTATCCTTGAGGATGATCCAACAATTCAGTTCAATTTGTCATCACTTTTACAAAAAGGCGGCCATCACATCGCCGGGTCATCATCGAGCGGTAAAGATGCCCTGCAGCAGATTTCTCAATGCAATCCACAATTCATTTTTGTTGATATCGGTTTACCGGACATGAGCGGCATTGACGTAATAAAAGAACTTCTGAAGGAAAAACCTTATCCAGTTGTTGTAATTTCATCTGACGATCGTCTGAATAGTGTTATGGAAGCGTCGGAGGCCGGCGCACTGGCGTATATTGTAAAACCGTTTGATATGGCTCAAATAGAACGGGCAATCATTGTCGCATCAGTGCATTTTCAAAATCAGATGAAAATGATGGACCTCAACAGAAAGCTCATGGAATCTGTTGACCAATGCAAAACAGCAGAGTCGCAACTCTCCGATAGTGAACAGATGTTCAGAACACTCGCCGAAAACACTCAGGATATTATCATGCGTCATGACCGGAATGGAAAATGTCTCTATGCCAATCCGGCATTTGAACATGTTACCGGTATTGCCCCATCCAGAGTAATTGGAACGCGATTCTTTTCATTCATTGATGATCCTGATAAACAGTGTTACAGTGAAGCCACTCTTCAGAAAATTATTGACAAAGGGGCATCAACGCACTTCGAAATCTCATTTGACAACTCAGGCAAGGTATTCGACTGGTGGATGGTACCCGAGTTTGACAGTAATAACGGTACCCATTCGGTAATCAGCACCATTCGTGACACATCGGAGTTACGGGATGCCCGTGAACGTCTTTATCAGCTTGAAAAAATGCAGGCAATCGGTCAGCTCGCCGGTGGAATTGCGCATGATTTCAATAATAAACTCGGGGCAATACTTGGTTACGCTGATATACTGCTTGACACCCTTGCCGATGATGACCGGAGAAAAAAATACGTTGACGCAATAATAAAAGCAGCTCAGTTTGCATCAGACCTTACAACGCAGCTGCTCGCATACGCACGTAAAGGTAAAGTAAAGAACATTCTACTTGACATGCATCAGATAATCGATGAGCTTGTCAGGTTTCTTTCAAGTTCCTTCGACCGCAAAATTGTACTTGTAAAGAAGCTTGGTGCAGAATCTCCCTTTATCTTTGGTGATCCGCTGTTGTTAAAAAACGCATTTCTCAATGTCGCCCTTAACGCAAATGATGCAATGCCGGATGGAGGAACATTAACATTTGAAACGGATCAGGTAACACTCACTGAAGATTTTCACCTGTTTGATTCATCAACACTTTCTCCAGGTTCCTATTTAAAATTAAGGATCACCGATACTGGTGCCGGCATTACCGATGATGATATTGAACGGATATTTGAGCCATTTTTTACAACAAAAGAAATCGGTAAAGGCACAGGACTTGGACTCCCCGCAGTTTACGGAATAGTGAGGAGCCATGCGGGCCACATTGATGTCAGATGCGAACAGGGAAAAGGTGCAATTTTTGAAATCTATTTTCCATCAGCGGCATCCGAAGACCTGTTCCGTCAGAAAGAGATTACAATCGGTGAATTAAACGGCCTTCCGACCATACTTGTTGTTGATGACAACGAACTGATCCGTGAAATGGCCGCAGAAATGCTTAACAATTTAAAATACAATGTAATTGTTTGCCGCAGCGGCTACGAAGCTGTCAAGATATACGGGATTCATCATGCAAAAATCGACCTCGTTCTGATTGATATTATTATGCCCGGTATTGATGGGTATGAGACATACACCCAGATGAAAAATATTAATCCCTGGATAAAAGCATTCTTCATTTCCGGGTATTCTATCAGCGAAAAGACCACCAAATTCCTTGCTGAGGGTGTTCTGGGTATTATTCAGAAACCATTCAGAATCAGTGAGATTAAAAATGCGCTGGAAATTACACTGCATACAAATCAGAACGTTTCCAATCCTGCCAAGGCGTAACAGCTCATCGTTAAAATAGCACTATTTCGCAATACGTTGCTCTTTCTATGGGCTGAATAAGTATACCGTTGACCAGGTCATCATCACAACAGCTACTACCTTTTTATGTTTAGTCCCTGTTGCAGGAACTATTTTGCATTCTGCTGTCCGGATATCGGCATAATTGATCACTGTGAATCTTTAGAGGATCAGGTGGAACAGGTACTGAGAAAAAAGGATCTACTTTGGTTGAAATTGTTATAAAAGCAGGAAAAGAGAAAGCAATCCGTCAGGGACACCCCTGGATATTTACAGGTGCAATTGCTGATATAAAGGGAGCGGCACAATCAGGCGACCAGTGCATTGTCCAATCAATTAAAGGCGAAACACTCGGATTTGGTTACTACAATGCACAATCCGCAATAGCAGTACGTCTGCTTTCATTCGGATCTGACAAGTTTGATCCTGTGCATCTTGAGAAACGTATTTATAATGCGTTACAGTTACGTGCATTTGATACCAACGCAACCGATTCATATCGGCTTATCAACTCTGAAGGTGATTTTCTTCCTGGTTTAATTGTTGACAAATTCGGAGACGGCATTGTTATTCAGATTCTGACATCAGGCATGGAGCGAATGCGTAATGAAATTATTGGATATCTGACAGCAATTTGTAAACCGTTATTTATCTATGAACGTTCCGACACCGAGTCACGTAAACGGGAAGGACTTGACGAAAGTGATGGGTTGGTCAGCGGTAGTATTCCAGAAAGTGTCATTGTTAAAGAGAACGGTTTGAAATTTTCTGTTGACATTCGCAGTGGCCAGAAAACCGGCTTCTTTTTTGATCAGCGGGCCAACCGTTTACTTATCAGAAATTACGCTGCAAACAAAACCATGTGTGATTGTTTTTCCTACAGCGGTGCATTCACAGTAAACGCATTCGCAGCCGGTGTACAATCATCAGAATGTGTTGACATATCAAAAAACGCTGTGGAACACGTAAAAAAGAACGTGGGCCTTAATTTCCAAAACGCACAGCTATCAACTGTCAATGCAGATGTATTCAAGTACCTGCGGGAAACAACATCACGATACGATCTGATCGTTCTCGATCCGCCTAAATTTGCGAAACATCCCGGTGAAGTCGAACGGGCATCCCGTGGCTATAAGGATATCAATCTTGTCGCCATGAAAAAGATTGCTCCGGAAGGAATTCTTTTCACCTTTTCGTGTTCAAATGCAATCGATCCTAAACTGTTTCGCCAGATTGTCTTTGCAGCAGCAGCAGACAGCGGCCGCAGCGTACAGGTTCTTCACTCAATGACTGCCGGTGTGGATCATCCGGTGAACATTGCCCATAAAGAGGGAGAATACCTTAAGGGGCTTGTGCTGAGAGTGTTATAAATTGTTGCGCCAAATCCCTACACCACCCGCTCGCCTGTATTATTTTATATGCTCATTAATAAAACATTACACAGGAGCCACAAATTTATGGCAAATGGACTTGACGCAGGCCGGATCAAAGCACTGCGCACCCGCGTAGATAACCTTCGGGGGTATCTTTGACATTGAAAAAAAAATCGAAACAGTAAAAGAACTGGAAGAGCAGGCAGCCGCCCCGGATTTCTGGGATGACAATCGCAAAGCGCACAAAGTGCTTAAGTCAATAAAGGAAGCAAATGCCATTATTGAACCCTGGCAAAAAGCGCTTCGTGACACTGATGACCTTCAGCAATTCTACGATTTCGCTAAAGAGGAAAACGACGAAAACACGCTTGTTGAGTTAGCTGTTCAGGCAGAATCACTTGAAAAAGATATTGCACATATTGAATTTATTCGTAAACTCAGTGGTGAAGATGACAACTCTCCTGCAATTCTGACAATTCATAGCGGTGCCGGAGGTACAGAATCCTGCGACTGGACCGATATGTTATTCAGGCTGTATACACGCTGGATGGAACGCAGAAACTTCAAATTCAACGTCCTCGATTCACAGCCCGGTGATGGTGCCGGATTAAAAAGTGTTACCATTGAAGTTCAGGGTGAATATGCCTATGGTCATCTGAAAGCAGAGTGCGGCGTTCATCGTCTTGTTCGTATCTCACCATTTGATTCCAATGCACGCCGTCACACCTCATTCTCATCAGTCTACTGTTACCCGATCGCGGAGGAAGTTGATGATTACCAGATTGAGGATAAGGATATACGCGTTGATACTTATCGCGCGAGCGGTGCCGGCGGTCAGCATGTTAACAAAACGGATAGTGCAGTCCGCATGACTCACATCCCGACAAATATTGTTGTCGCTTGTCAAAACGAACGTTCACAAATACAAAACCGTGATGTTGCACTGAGACTTCTTAAAGCCCGGGTGCGCCAGCATTATAAAGAAATCGAGGAAGCCGAGCGTCAGTCAAAACTTGCTGAAAAGAAAAAAATTGAGTGGGGCAGCCAGATCCGCTCATACGTATTACATCCTTACAATATGGTAAAAGATCACCGCACCGACGCTGAGACATCAAATTCACAGGCAGTCCTTGATGGTGATATCGATATGTTTATTGAAGCCTATTTACTGGCATTTACGTGAGACTATGAATAAAAAAACAACTGATAAAAATTTTCGACAAATTCATTGCGGACGATGCGGTACATGCTGCACCGAACCTGTGGTTCCGGTTACCGATAGCGATGTCCGGCGGATTTGTGACGCCACCGGGAAAAAGGCATCCGATTTTGTAAAGTTCTATAGTGATGAAGAAATGGATTTCGATCCGGAGGCTGGATTGTGGATTAATTTTAAAAACGGTAAAATGGCATTGGGACTTAAAAAACGTGCCAATGCATGCATTTTTCTTTCATCGATAATAAGCTGCAAAATTTATGAACACCGGCCAATGACCTGCCGTACATTTCCTTATATGATTGATTTTGATGAACACGGGAATCCTGAAAAGGTTCATCTTAACAAAATCGTAGACTGCAAATCATCCCGTAAAGGTCTTTCTCATCTTGATTCTGAAGTATCAAATGTAATTATAGAACAGAAACAGGATGATGCCTACTACGAGAAGGTAAGTAAATGGAATCTTAGCGGCAAAAAAGGCGGCGCAAAAGAGTTTCTGGCATTTCTCGGATTTGATTAATTTTTAATTTACACAATATGAGCATTTACCGGGCGGAGCCGGAATGAATTGTCAGACAAATAGCTCATCACAGCTCCGCATAATGGGCGCTATTCTTAAGGTGAAAAAATGGCTAAAACAAAAACAAATGCTACAACTGATCGGGATCAAATTGTTGCATGGCTTGATACATTGCTTAATACAAAAACGATTAAAGATTACTCCTGCAATGGACTTCAGGTACAGGGTTCAGACACTGTTACCAGAATCGGATTTACCGTTGATGCATCAATGCAGTCATACGAGGCGGCAATTGATAACGATTGCCAGATGCTTATTGCACATCACGGGATAATCTGGGGCGGGATTAAAAGTATTACCGGTACTGTTTATAATCAGATACAATATTTAATGGAGAGCGATCTCAATCTGTATGCATCACACCTCCCGCTTGATCTTCATGCCAAAGTTGGCAATAACATTCAGCTTGCCGGGATGCTTGGCCTTAGTAAAGTAAAACCATTCGGTTTCTATGATGGTATTGAGATTGGTTATGAAGGTGTTCTTCCATCAAAGACAGACAGATCAAAACTTGTCGCATTACTGTGTAATTCTCTTGAAACTGAATGTTCCATATTACCTTTTGGTAAAGAGCAGATCCAGACAGTCGGAGTCTTTTCGGGTGGAGGAGGACACGAACTGTCACAGGCAATTGAAAAAGGGCTTGACTGTTATATCACTGGTGAGGGATCACATATAAATTATCATGCTGCATTGGAAGCGGGTATCAATGTAATTTATGCGGGCCATTACCATACGGAAAAAACTGGTGTGCTCGCACTAAGTAAACTCATGAAAAAGGAACTTGGTATAGACACCGTGTTTCTTGACCTCCCTCCGATTGTTGAACGTCAATCATACGGTGACACGATTGACGATGAACAGGATGATGAATAACGTTCTAAACAGCACCGTAAAAGGTCAAATACTTATTAAAACAGGATACTCATTATGGCAAAGAAAAAAATTCCGATAGTCAAATATGGTACACCTTCAGGTAAAAAGCTACTGGCAACAATTGACTCTGCGCGTCAAACCCGTGATCATTCAGTTACTGAAATTGTGACAGATATTCTTTCTGCTGTTAAAACCCGGGGTGACAAAGCGTTGTTTGAATTCAGTGAAAAATTTGACAAAGTCAAACTTTCACCAAAAACAATCAAAGTTACCGACAAAGAATTAAAGTGTGCTGCACAAAAAGCGCCGGCAGAACTTAAAGGGGTAATCCGTGAGGCTGCAGACCGGATCAGCGTGTATCATAAGCAGCAGGTGCACGGTGGTTTTTCGATCAAGACCAATGAGGGAACACTTGGTCAGATTATTACGCCGCTTAACAGAGTGGCATTATACATACCGGGTGGGAAAGCTGTGTATCCATCAACGGTACTGATGAATGCTATTCCGGCACAAATCGCCGGGGTTAAGGAGATTGTCGCAGTGACCCCTCCCCGCGCTGAACTTGATCCGGGGATTGCATATGCACTTACCCTGCTTGGCATTACAGAAATTTACAAAGTGGGTGGGGCACAGGCTGTCGGTGCTCTCGCGTACGGTACCAAAACGATTAAGAGAGTTGACAAAATCGTTGGACCTGGCAACAGTTTTGTTGCCACTGCCAAACGTCTTGTTTACGGTACTGTTGATATTGATTCAATTGCAGGTCCCAGTGAAGTTGTTATTATCGCCGACAAATCCGTGGAGCCATCATGGGTGGCGTATGACCTGCTTGCACAGGCAGAACACGGGTCCGGTGATGAACTCGCGATTTGTATCACCGAGGATGAATCTTTTGCACAGGAAGTTGTCAGGGCGACACTTGACGAAATCGACGACTCACCATGTAAAGAACGTTTCCTCGCTCTTCCTGATAGCGCGATCTCGGTGATAGTCTGCAGTTCACGGGATGAATCGATAGCATTGTCAAATGAGATCGGCCCTGAACATCTTCAGATCATGACAAAAACCTGCAGGTCTGATGTAAAGAAAATAACCAGTGCAGCTGCTGTATTTCTTGGAAAATATACGCCTGTTGCGTTAGGTGATTATTTTATTGGCACAAACCATGTGTTACCAACCGGAGGCGGTGCCCGTTTTGCATCACCACTTGGCGTCGATAGCTTTACAAAACGCATTTCAGTTGCAGATATTACTGCTGAAGGGCTTGACTTCGCAAGTCCGTTTGTGTCAACGTTTGCACGACATGAGAACTTTATCCACCATGCACTGAGTGTTGAGAAGCGGAGCTGATTGAGATTTATGCGATATACACATAGATTTGTCAGGCATTACCTGACAGATCTCTGTTGCTGATAATAGTAAGACCTGAAATAAAGGATCGTTTATATTCCCTCTGATAACTATATAATTACTTTCACACCATACTCCTTAAACCGTTTATCAGCTGTTACAACAGTAGCATTTTCCTGAATTGCTGTTGCAATGATAAACCTGTCTGCCGGATCATTGTGATACCACGGCAGCTTACAGGAACGGATCATTAATTTTATATCAAGTGGCGCCACAATCAGATTGTGATTTTCGATAACCCTTTCAACCCACTCATTTGTTTCTATTGGAAGAACAATACCACCTTTTTCTGCTTTTAAGGAAATTTCCCAAATGGAAATCGGGGAAATCATTACCAACTCAGCCGAATCAATTTTAAAAAGTGTATCCTTTGATAAATCTTTTGCTTCTGATGCCAGCCAGAGAATTGCACATGTATCAAGAATCAGACATTTTTCAAACATTTTCCCATTCATCCCCTGTTGGCGATGTCAAATCACACTTTATCACAATTTTCTTAAGCATAGGGTCTGCAGCGATTCTGCTTTTTTTTGCTACTGGACAGATTTCTGCAACAGCTCGTCCATGTCGTTGAATTATAATATTTTCGCCATTGCGTTCAACAAGTGCTATTAGCGATGACAGATTCGTTTTCGCTTCATGAACACTAACTCGTACCATACAACCTCCAATAAATGAGTCTTTATAGTTAAATATAGTCCATATGGTTGTACTTTTCAAGTTTTTTTCTTCCAATTCGACCGTCCCCCTCCAAACCAGCCGAAACTTACCCCTTTTGACCACCCAAGCTTTTCATTATTTACAAGCGCGATTGACGACAGAAGCGACTTAATTTCCACCTGCAATCCAAAACTTAGCTGCATTGGATTATTTGCTATTGCACACTGAATGGTGATCCGTTTTTTTATTGTAAGCTCATTACCGAGTAACCACCGTACTTTCTTTTCAAGATCCGGCCTGATTTCAAGCCTGAAAGCCTGTGCACCGAATACATTTTCAAGTGTCTGAATTCCGAAACCGTACATAAGCATTGGTATCACACCTGATGTTTTTGTTGACTTAAGAGGAACATTGTACATTTGTGCGCTTATCACGACGTTATTGATTCTGGCCTGAACGTTACCGCTAAACACCGCGCTGACATGGTTATCATTATAGCACGTAATACCGGTGCGCAACCCTGTAATTGCAACACCAATACTGATCAGATTCAATAATTCATACTCCAACCCGCCGGTACAAAACTGTTCATAGTATAGTGAAAGTGCATTAAACTGATTTGCAGAGAGATACATCAACAAATGTTTTCTTCGTACAACCGCATCGATACCAACCAGATAAACACTCTCATCACGTAAATTATCCATTGCATCATAAAAAGATGTATATGTTGCAGACAAACTCCACTTGCATCCCAAACTATTACGCTTGAGCGTATCTCTGCATAGAAGCATACTATTTTTAGCGGTAATAGTACCAAGTGTCCCCATAGAAAATCCGGTTTTAAATGGACTATCAAGAGAATTTGGCCATAGCAGCGCTATTACCACCAGAATGCAAACAGCACCTTTTAACGCCACAGCAACCCCTTATTTCTCATTACTGTTTTTTTACCATTTTGAACAATTTCCGTAACCACATAAAATGGTCCAACCGGGGCTGCCCGACCATTACCACATAATCCATCCCAAAAAAATTCACTTCCTGTCAGCGTTGAAAACTCTTTAATCCGGACTCCATCAAAAGTGTAGATCATAAGCGATTCTATCGTGCATCCATCGGTTGGTAAAAGTATTTTCAACAGGTCATTTTTACCATCATTATTAGGTGTAAACGGAATTGGTCCGATTTCGAGTTTTGCTGTATTCCCTGACCCTTTACTTTTTAGTATTCCCGGTGACGGCTTCTGACAGAGTCTCCAGGTTGTACTTTGTCTATTTCCTGATAAATTAAGACGTTCAAGTGATTCATACCCCCACCCTTTATAGTTTTTTGCCAGATAATTTACTCTATCAACTCTTACCCGTGATGCAGTAAGAATCGTTATGGTATCTTCAGTATTGCTTAATGTATGCCAGTGTTCCGGCTGAATCATCCTGCAAAGCAGAGGCATTTGTCTTGAAAGCAGTGTACTGTCTTTACATAAAATTACAAGTTCACCCGGGCTGATAACACAGGGGCGATTAGCAATTTCAATTGTATCATCAGTAAACCCAACAATCCAGTTACGAATATCATACGAATTTTTTAATGATATATTAACGATCTCAATCCATTCACTCTCTCCACTCCGGCTCTTCGGATATAGTTCCGTTATACGGATACACTCATCCTCAGTTTCATATTCTTTACTGTCGACAAGCCAGAATACACTATTGTCAATACTCAATGTAATATCACCTGCATTTTTTTTGGTTGCAAAGGTAATTTCTGCGATACCATCATTGAATACTAACACTCCATGTTCTGATTGCTCTGTACCGGCATCAATTTTCCATGGCTTTAACAGTTCTGTTTTGTCAGTAACAGCAACTTTAATTCGATACTCCTTAAGTGAATCCCCAATTGCCATTTTACGCCACTCTGCAATGGTATTACTTTTAAGTAAACCAAAAGTACCCGGCGTTATCCTTTTTTCGCATTTTGAAAAAGTTATTGTGTCAAAAAGGAAATTCCCAAGCTCAAGGGAGTACCCCTCCTTGTTGACAGGTACACTTAACCTCAGCTTGGTCTGTGGTAAACTATTTTCTCTGTACTGATAATCTGCAGCACAAAACAGTATGGTATCGATACGTGACATGGTACCCCTGAAAAGCATCACACCATCATCACCCTGAAGTCCATTTCCGATATCAGAATCATTGACAGTAAGAATAAGCGTACCTGGTTCTATCGCAAAAGCACACTGTCCGTCTGCATACACGGCGGCGTCATAATCTCTATCAAGAATCAGCGCGCGCTGTGACGGTGCCAGACGCATTGATTCCACGCAGCAGGAATCACACCCTCTCAGCATTCCCGGCCACGGTATCACCGAGTCGACATCACTGCCATCAGTCAACAAAAGATGATCAAGCAGCACTGTATCGTGAGATATATTGGTAATCTCAATAAATTCATGACTGACACCACCGCCAAGCGTATTCTCAGCACCCGGCGGATCCCGGTACAATTCCGAAATTACCAGTGAATACCCCTGACAATCAGCCGTCACAGAAACCAACATATTGAATAAAACCACCATGACAAATAAGCGAAACATAGAATCCTCCAGAGTTTAGCGAATCTATAACAGCTTCAATTTCCATGCCAGAAAAGAATACACTGGTTAATTATTTCAGAGACTATTATTTTATAAGTTCCATTCAGGATCGACTGCTTTTAGTATCGATACTTTGAACCGGTTTTTCGACAGATCATTCTAAACTAAGGATTGTAATATGGCGCTTGCGGATGTAATCAGGACTGCACTTGACCAGATCAAGTACATTGCAAACACAGAGACTGTTATTGGCAAACCGATCTCTGCCGGTGATGTGACGTTGATTCCTGTTTCAAAAGTATCTGTTGGATTTGCAGCCGGAGGTGCTGGAGACAGTGAGAAAAACAGTGGCGGATCCGGAACCGGTGGCGGAATAAATGTTACTCCAATTGCTTTTATATCGGTCACTGGTGATAAAATTCAGATACACCCGTTGACACCGACAGATCCACTGTTAGACAAAATACTTACATCCGCACCAGACCTCGTTTCAAAGGTCTCACAATTCCTGAAAAAAGGGAAGTCAGAAAAAGGTACTACTGAAAAAGAAAAGAAATCAGATACAGCAACATCAGATAATTCGGAAAGTAAAGAATAATGTTTGACAAATCCAGTTCGTTTATATTGTGGGTTTCACCGGATGCTATCGGTGGAAACGGAACCTTCGACGATCCGTTCTGTGACATTGAAAGTGCACTGAAAAAAGCAGAGCCCGGTTCCACTATAGTTTTACAAAGCGGTAACTATGACGATGACCTGACTATTCAGTTAAGCGGCAGGATTGATAAACCGATACGGATTACCAGTGATGATAACGCGACTGTTAACGTTAATGGCGGATGCTGGTACCTGTATGATTCATCAGATATTATTATTGACAACATTCACTTCGTAAAGGCACGTACAAGCGCACTCAGCGTTACCGGTAATAGTGCACGCAATATTTTTAAGCGCTTGTCCTTTACAAACTGCGGGCAGGCATCAAAGGAAACCTGTACAGTATATTTTGGTGGTGCAGGCATTGAAAATAACATGATCGCCGAATCAACCTTTACACGGGACATTCAAAACAACTCCAATGTGTCAATTGCAGTTATGGTTTCAACATCCGGCCATTCCAGTAATAATCCTGTACGTCAGCATATTTTCAAGCGCAATACCATTAACGGATATTCTCATGCATTCATCGCGGGTAGCAGTGATAAAGAGGAGGAATTTGGCGGCCATTTTATTCTTGAAAACAGCATAAACGGCTGTGCATCAGATGCGATTATTATAAAAACAAGTGACAGTGCTGTCGGCAACAACCTGATATCCGATTGTCCAGTCTGTGCTGTAAGGATTCGTTCCGGTCAATCGGTAACCGTTTTTAATAACAGAATTGTTAACTGCGGTACGGGTATTTCAGTAAACGGTTCCGGTCAGTCAATCAATGGTAACTGTATCATCAATTCATCAAAAGAAGCTGTACGTATCTGTGACCGGCAGGACGACCTTACAACTGCTGCCCAAAACCTCATTGTCATGTCCAATACCTTTATAAATACTACCGGCAATTTTTCATCAATTGCTTTCGAACCACATACCAGCTCGGTGATTACCGAGAATTTATTTCATGGCTATGATGTCAATCATTTTAACCTGTATAAAAACAACGCATCTGTCATAACGAGCATAGTCAGCAATGCAACAACGCAGGATGGTTTTTCGGGTAATGATTTTACTTCTGTCAATGTATTGTTTGCATCAGAGAGCACTCTTAATTTTGAATCTCCTGTTGAACAAGGAGCGCATGGATGGGTCGCAGAAGGTGGTATTCCCCCTATTGAAACGATTGAATCACATGAACAACATACAGCAACTGATGATTCAGGAACGTATCAGCCCGATGATGAAACGCTGAGAAAAGATAATGAAATTATCAATGCGTTTTTCCAGAATGAAAGTGATGAGTTCCTTGAAGATTATGATGACGATTTTGTGGATGACAATGAAAACTACTATGACGATAAAAGCTTTCACGAACGTGATGACGTATAATTGTTGACAATTTAAATAAATCAAAGTTCAAAGAAATCGGTACGGCGATGTCGTGGGGCAACACTTAAAGGTATTGACACACCCTCTTTGTCAAAAATCTCACTGATTTTTTCAACGGCAATCTCCGGCGAATTATGATCCTGACTTAAATGGCACAACACAACTGATAGCGGCATTTTCGCAGATGTATCAAAAACCCGCAAGAGTGCTGTTGCTGTCTGTTCGTTTGACAGGTGACCGTAAATTCCAGCAACTCTCTTTTTGTGAATATATGGTCGTCTGGGGTTATCCCACAACAACTTGGGATCATGATTTGCTTCAAGAAAAACTATTGATGCATTATTAAATTTCGGAACAAGTGAGTCGGGAAAATAGCCAAGATCCGCAGCATACGCAAATGATTTCCCCTGTTCATCAAGGATAGAAAAACCATTAGTGATTTTAGGGGCATCATGTGATACCTCAAATGGCGTAATCTGTACTTTCTGATCAATTTCAAATGGAGTATCACCAAACTTAACGAGTCGTATCCGGGACATCAGTTTCGATCCGACAATATTACCAAGCACTTCAGTGTTCACCTCGTGTACATAGACCGCAATATTGCACTTCTCGCAGACCTTAAGCGCGGAGTAATTGACATGATCAGAATGAGTATGCGTTATCAGAAGCGCATTCAGATTTTCAGGCTCCAGCTCAATCTCCTTAAGCACTTCCCGCAGTCTGCGCTGACTCATCCCGCCGGCATCAAGAAGCATCCTGAATCCATTATGTTCGATAAAGGTACAATTTCCACTAGAGCCGCTTCGCAAAACGCAAATTTTCACTAAATTACCCTGACTTGTTAAATTTATACCCTGATTAAGAATGATTTACATCAAAAACCGTTAACGGTACGTATATATATGCTAAACAATAATCTCTGATTAAGATAATTTCACACTGGCTCGGGCAGCAAACGTAATTACATATTCAGCAAATAATTATCTGTTTTAACAACTACAATGAATATCTTAATAACATCTGCCTGTACCAAATTGTATTTTGTTCAGTTCGCTGAACACAAGGATGCATGTAGTGTGTTCCCTGTTACAGAAATTTGAAAATTACCTGTCCTGGTGATATTTTTGTTACTATTTGTACGTTTTAAGGAGACTTTAAGGTATGCAGAACAAAGGTGATACTTTTTTTGATGAAATTAACTCAGCAGATCAATCAACCGATCAGCTTATGAAAATGATTGATGCCTATGATAAAAAAATAGTCACAGATCTTAAAGTCGGAACAAAGGTTGAAGGTAGCGTTGCGCGAATCGGCTCGGAATATGTGTTTGTTGATATCGGCAGTAAAAATGAAGCAATGGTGAATCTTTCGGAATTCCTTGATGATAACAATGAACCGGCAGTTAAAGCTGGTGATAAGATTGTTGCATATATTGTCTCAAATCACAATGGTGAGACAATGCTTAGTAAAAGCCTTGGCAGCAGCAGTGCTGGAATTCAGGAACTGGTTGATGCACAGCAGGAACGCATTCCTGTTCAGGGAAAAGTAACCGGTGTCAGCAAGAGCGGTCTGAATGTTAAAATCATGGGACACAGAGCCTTCTGCCCTATCTCACAGATTGATATCAGGTTTACTGAAGATGTAAATATTTATCTTAACAAGATTTATGACTTTGTTATTACAAAGGTCTCTGAGGGTGGAAGAAATATTGTCGTTTCACGTATTCCTTTACTTGAGGAAGTGCTTGGTACGAAAATTGATGCACTGAAAGATGCTGTTACATCAAAAAAGGTTTTTCGTGGAAAAATCAGTCGGATTACGGATTTCGGTCTCTTTGTTGAAATGGATGATATTGAGGGACTTGTCCATATTTCTGAGGTATCATGGGAACGCGCAAACAACCTGAACGACTCTTTTAGTGTCGGCCAGGAAATAGAGTACATAATTCTTGGAATTGAGAAAAAGCAGCCACTACGCAATTCAAAAATCTCTCTATCAATTAAACAGGTAGTTGACAATCCATGGACTACCATTGCATCCAAAATTTCAGTTGGCCAGACGATTCTGGGAAAAGTTACCCGCCTTGCAAGTTTTGGTGCTTTTGTTGAAGTAGTTCCCGGTGTTGAAGGACTTGTACACGTTTCTGAAATGTCCTGGGGTAAAAGAATTCATCATCCCTCAGAAGTAGTTCAGGAAGGTGCTGCTGTAAATGTTACTATTCTTGCAATAGATACTACAAAAAGGACAATATCGTTAAGTCTTAAAGATGTTGCAAATGACCCGTGGAAAGATGCTGAGCTTCGTTTCCCTGTTGGATCAGAAGTTTCAGGTAAGGTTGCAAAGAAAACCAGATATGGCTATTTTATTGACCTGGCAGAATCAGTAACCGGATTGCTTGTCTTTTCAAATATCGTTGCAGATAAAAAAGATACGCTAAAAGATGGTGATGATGTTAAAGTAATGGTAGAATCGATTGATCTGGAAACCCGCAGAATCTCTCTTTCACTTGGTATGAAAGAAGCAAAAGATAATCAGGATGAAGTTTCTGCATATCTGAATAAGCAAAAAACAGTACCATCAGCCACCAAAGCAGCATCAAACGATACTGAATTCGGTGCAGCATTGCTTGCTGCATTAAAGAAAAAATAACACTGCAGGAAAGAGTGAGGTTACTTCACTCTTTCCTGTTTCAAGAAAATTGCCATCAGGCGTAAACGATGATGACCATAGCCTGCAAATCCGGATACGAGTGGATTCTGCAGCGATCATTATAAACACATGTCAAGAGGAATTTCCAGATGAAAATTCTTGCAATAGGTGGTGCGGGTTATATCGGAAGTCATGTTGTCAGGACACTGATTGACAAAGGACACAATGTAACTGTCTATGACAGTTTATATTCAGGACTAAAAGAAAATATCCAGCCCGAAAGCAGGCTTATTGAGGGTGATATTCTTGACTATGTACACCTGCGTGATACACTGGCACAGGGATATGATGCGGTTTTTCACTTTGCAGCATTAAAAGCAGCAAATGAGTCGATGACAAAAGTAGAAAAATACTCGGTTAACAACATTACCGGTACAATCAACATGCTCAATGCAATGTGTGAGACAAATGTCAACCGCCTCGTATTTTCATCAACGGCTGCCGTTTACGGTGAACCACAGTATGTACCCATTGACGAAAAACATCCACTTAATCCGGAAAATTATTACGGTTTCACAAAACTTGAAATCGAACGGATTCTTCACTGGTACGATCGATTAAAAGGGATCAGGGTTGCGATACTGCGTTATTTTAATGCAGCAGGGTACGATATTTTTGGTCGTGTAAAGGGTCTGGAGCGCAATCCGCAAAACTTACTTCCGATCATTATGGAAGTTGCAGCGGGAATGCGTCCGAAGCTTGCCATTTACGGAAACGACTGGGACACTCCTGATGGTACCTGTATCCGCGATTATGTCCATGTCAACGATCTCTCTGATGGTCATGTTCGGGCACTTGACTACATCACTGCAAAAAATGAAAGTCTCCTTGTCAATCTCGGAAGTGAATCCGGGATCAGTGTAAAAGCAATGGTCGAGAAGGCACGGGATATCACCGGTGAGAAAATTTCTGCAGACATGTCACCCCGCAGATTCGGCGACCCTGCCCGCGTGATTGCATCATCGGGAAAGGCCGGCGAGATTCTGGGCTGGAAAGCAAAATACAGCGACGTATCAACACTGATTTCGACCACGTGGAATGTTTATAAAGATTTAAGAAAGTAAGTTTTCTGCGCAGCTCAGCTTTAAAATCAAAATAGCCGGGAGATGGTGTCACAAACGTATCAGGTTTGATACAACTATTTGCTTTGTTACAGTAATCGGTGACCCGATTCAAGTATCTCTTCGCAGCACCAGCATTGTGATATCATCATGAGGAGCCAAGCCCTCACAGTGTTCAGTGACGGCACTTTCAACTTTCCTGACGATCTCACTTGCCGAGGAAAATGGACTGGAGATTATTTCCGCCAGTTTAGCTTTTGAGAACATCGTCCCCTCACTATTTCGTGCATCAGTAACACCATCAGTGTAGAGAAACAACATATCACCCGGATCAAATCCTAAATTGCGTTGTTCAAATGTTGCATCAGGAATTATTCCTACTGCCGGACCACTTGGTGCAATCCATTGACGAATAGTTCCCTGTGCATCGATAATGGCCGGATGATTATGACCGGCGTTAATGTATGATATTACCCCGGACGCAGGATCAAGTATTGCCATAAATAGTGTTGCATACATATACCGGCCGTTATTACCGTAATGATGATTAATCAGATATTTATTTGTCAAGGCGATCGTAGTAAGTGCATTTGACTCGCCCTTGTGCTGCATCTCGGAAAGTGAACGTATTAATGTACGGATAAGTGCCATAAACAGCGCAGCACTTACATCTTTGCCCGATACATCAGCAATTACCAGTGCTATATGTCCATTTGGTAAAGTGAAAAAATCATAGAAATCACCTGATACCTCACGGGCCGGAGAAAATGCGAACTGAATTTCCCATCCGTTAACTTTCGGTATTTCACGCGGAAGAAAACTGCCCTGAATTTCCCGTCCAAGTTCAAGTTCATGTTTAATGGCTTCAAGGTATGCATGCTCTGCATCGCGCAGTTTTTGCAGTTGATGATTTGCGGATTCAAGTGCAAGTGACTGTTCCTGCACCTTTTTCATAAGCAAAGCACCCTTCAATGCACTGCTGATATGCTGCCGAAGTGTTTCGTATACTATCCCATCCCGGCATTGATCAACAAGCAATGTCACAAAACCGATCTGTTCATTTCTGAAAAACAACGGGACGACAAGAAAAGATCCCGGCGTACACAGCGGTATGGAACCATCTGGAGCAATCTTACACTTTTCAAAGTTAATCGGCTCATTGATTACCCTGTTACCATTTGACATTATAAGAATGCACGAATATTCCCTGAGTGACAACATGGGATTTCTATACAGTGACAGCCAAACGTTGTTAATTCCCAGCGCAACAAGTTCATTTCTTATAACATCAAGCAACTGTTTCAAATCAAACGCAGAGGCAATCGCCATGCCGGCATCCCGAAGCCGAATCCACTTGTGTTCAGACTCCATTCTGCGGTGTGCCTGTACTCTTGCTGCTGCATCGACAATACACAGGCTCGCATCCTGAAGCAGCTCATCAATATGATACGGAATAACATCAGAAAAATGAATTAACGCAATACTGCGCAACAGTGCAACAACCCTTAAAAAACCTGCTGCATCTTCACTTGCGGATGCTGTACGCCATGCGAATTGACGAATAGCATTGCTGAACGAGCCATTAGCCTTCCCGTCAAGTTCCATAAAGAAGGATTCGACAAACTCACTGATTTCTTCATTACTGATAATTCCTGATGTCCTGCTGCGCATCGGTTCAAGTTCCCGTACTATTTCATGGTGTAAATAACCGGGAAGATTTTTTAATGAAAACTTTTCAATCTTCTGAGTATCGGATGTTGCTGTCTCACCAAACCTGAAGCATCCGCACGATTGACGCACCTCAAGAGCAGCAGACACAAGTACCGTTTTCGGTACTTTTTTATTTTCTATTGTATCTATTAGTAACTCTGCAGCTTTAACGCCCATTTCATACATTGGCTGACGAATTGTTGTAAGTGAGGGCATTGCAAACGCACACTCTTCAATATCATCAAATCCGACAACAAGTACATCATCAGGAACACTGATATGACGATCCTGAAAGGCTTTTAGTGCACCCAGTGCCATATAATCATTGGCCGCCACAACTGCATCAAAACTCACTTTGCTTGTGTCAACCAAAAACTCGACAGCTTTTACACCTGCCTCACGGCTGAAATCACCGGGGACAATCAGATCTGCACTGATTTCAAGATTGTAGCTGCGAAGAACATCACAGAAGATCTTCAAACGCAGTTCTGCTTCTTCATTACCTTCCGGCCCACGAATAAATGCAATACGTTTACGTTCATGTACCATGACAAGATGAGAAATCAGCTGACGCATTCCGCTATGATTGTCAAATAATACAGTAGGAACACTGTCAATCTCTGGTCCGATACTCACTACCGGAATATTATTAAACTTTGAGTAGAATGTTTCAAACTCCTGCTCGGTAATAAATGAACCCAAGGAACCTGATATGATCAATCCCTGCAACCGGTTTATATCTACAAGATTATAAATAGCATTACGTTGAGGTTCAAATGGATCCCACGATGATGCATTAAGTGAGCCTCCGGCGTAACAAATCAATCCATAGTTATTTTGCTTTGCTGTGTCAGAAATTCCAAGCCAGATATTTGACTGGTATAACCCGCATACGCTTTCAGTAAGAAACCCGACGAGTGGACAATTATTTTCATTATTATCAATATTTTGCATAGTATTTCAATCTGCCGTTTTTTGACATATGTTCAGAATCAAAGATCAGAACCGATACCAAGAGCTACTATTATTACATAATAAACAATATCATGAATGTATTACATAATCCCTTTTTATCCTGAGACATACCATTAACAGAAAATACAGTTTATAGTAAACTCTTCGTTAGGTTATTGTGTAAAAATGTTGATCGCTTCTATAAAGAATCGTTTACACAAATAGTAAATCCCGATCCCTTAAAATATACCTCATAAAGCATCAACAAACAATACTATCTTCCACTATACTTTTTTCTTGCAGTTATAATTACGAAGAGAACGATGCTGAAGAATAAAAAAGCGGCAGTTGAGGGACATAGAAGTAGATTTCCAAAGGGACAGGCACAGGGTAGTAACTTC
>CAYMGX010000033.1:0-7277 GCA_964390065.1 uncultured Fibrobacter sp.
TCATATTGATCCATCCTTATTCAGCAAATGGGCATCAATTGATTTGGGTAAGGATGGTAAGATATTAATTGTAGACCAATATGGTAAGATCATTCATCACCCGCAGATTAAGTCTGCAGATTCAATAGCTGATTATTCTGATATCGATATTGTAAAGAGAGTTCTGTCGGGGGAAAATGGTACTGCATCATATTATGACACAAAAACACAACAAAAAGAACTCGCAAGCTTTCAGAGATTAAATCAATATGGATGGGGAATTATCGTCTCGCAGCCATCATCGGAAGCGTTTAAAATCAGAAATAATACAATGGTTATCCTCACAATTATCTGCAGCGTAATATTTTTTGGAGCAATTATACTTATTTTTAACATTCTTCATACATTCTACATTCAACAAAAAACATCTAAGGAGATCAGGAAGAAAAACGATGACCTTCAACAGATGAATATCAGTTTGAATGAAGCACTTGAGAATATAAAAACACTCAAGGGGATGCTTCCTATTTGCTCCTTCTGTAAAAAAATACGTAATGACACCGGTTACTGGCAGCAGATCGAATCGTATGTCAGAGACCATTCAGACGCAGAGTTCTCGCATGGCATCTGCCCGTCATGTTTACAGGAGCACTATCCTGAGATGGCTGATGATATTCTTAACCGTTCGAAGAGTAACGATAGTATATAAACATCGGCCACCTGATTGATGGTATCGAAATTTGTCTGTTTTGTCCCCCCCCTTTTTCATCCTCATATCATGAATTTATTTAAAAAGCTAAAGTTCCAGGACTAAATACCGATAACTAATAATGAGCGAACTTACGAGACCCGGAGATAAGAAATGATTCGGGAATCTACACCAGGGGGAGACCAGGGATGGTGAATAGTCCAGGGATGGAGCGTTTCCCCACAGAAAAAGAAAGGCAGGTAAGCCATGAACATTTCCAGAGCACTATCGGCTTACGGGGCCAGACCAATTGAAACTGCTGTTAAAAACAACAGTAAGAAAGAGGCCCCTGCAAAAGCGGCGGCGCCTGTTCCACAGGAACAGGTTGAGTTATCTAATGAAGCAAAATCTTTTCAAAAGGTGATGGAGGCTGTTGATGCCACGCCGGAGGTTAGAATTCCATTAGCAGAAGAGATACGACAGAAGATTAAATTAAATGGATATCCGTTTGAAACAAAAATATATAAAGCTCTCGAAAAGATGATTGATACAAAAGTTCTATGATAAAAACCGCCATTCGGGAGCTGGATTTATTAACCCTGCGTGAAATTTATGTTCATGCGGGGTTTTTTCTTGCTTTTTTATGCTCCCGTAACTCATTTTATACCACTGTTTTAATTCTTGCTCTGGTGGCGGAATAGGTAGACGCTGCGGACTTAAAATCCGCTGACCTTCACTGGTCGTGCCGGTTCGATTCCGGCCCTGAGCATGTTTCTTTCTCTCCCAATTGTTACCGTTACGTAGTTTTCGATTTTTCAGTTACCTCTTTATAATTCTGCCGCAAAAATCACAATGGAATATACTCATACTAAACAGAAAAATTAAGGGTAAAAAAGAAAACTGCCCCATTTTAAGGCATCACCCTAAGTACGACTACTACCAGAGTCTCATTATCTTCTTAGTTTTTTATCAGTAGTACCCGATTTTAATCCGGCTTTACTTTTTGCGGATACACTATCAGCGGCATTCAACGCAGGTGTCTGCTTTTGCAGTGTATCCTGTATAACAGGAGGCTCAATGGGTTCCCATATAATAGAATCTGATGGTATCTCAGGGCGAACAACATTATTAATAGTGTCGTTTTTCGTTGTACCTGACGTTACAGCCGTACTATTTGCACCAATTTTCGTTTCAGGAATATATTGCTGCGATTCCTTTTTAGAGGCATTCTTCTCCGGTGCAGTACTACCAGCCTGGCTCTCAAGCTTTTTAAGTACTTCACGTGCAGTAAACGCAAGCGCGTCATCAGGATCATTTGCAAACTGTTTTATTAAATAGAGTGCACGGGTTTCTTTATTATCCCCAAGCCCGATGATTGCCTCAATGCGTACATCCGCTTCCTTTGCCTGACTTAAAATGTCAATAAGCCCATTAAGTGCCTTTTCTGTTCCGATCCGGCCAAGTACCGACACTGCCAGTTTTCGTATCTTTTTATCAGCACCAATATCAAGTGAAATTGCAAGCAGGGCCGGAACAATCTCGTTTCTGTATCCGGTAATCTCACTATATCCTTTTTTGACAAGCTCCGGTTCAAACGGTTCCTGTGAATAAAAAACCCGTAGCGAGTTAAGTTTATCCATCACGATACGACGGTAATGATCCTTACTGCGCAGTGTACTGTCGACAAGAACTGAAACCGTGCTGTCAAGTATTCTGATTCTCATTATATCTTTATTATGTGCATCATTCAGACTATCGACATCATAGCGGAGACGTTCGATTTCACGCTGATGATTCCTCACTTTGGTCTCGAGTGGTTCAAGTCCGCCAAGACTTCCTATATTGGTAAACGACCCGTTAAACCGTACTCCCACATAAATACCGGGACGCGCCAATCCTTCGGCAGGCGTTGAAACAATCCCAGCATCAAATTTTGAATCCTTATCAAGAAACATTTTTGTTAATGCAACAGCACCGGCACTAATCTCAAAACGCGAGTTCCAGAACCGCCATGATGCAAAAACAGATGGAATAAAATCCTTATCCCTGCGGTTCATTTCGATAGTTGCATAAACACCGCCGCCAAAATATTTCTCAAATGCAAAAAACGGATTAAATGCTTCACGTTGATACGAGGGAATTGACAATACTCCAAAATGAAGCCTTAGTCTGATTGGTTCAATACTCTTTGCAAATGCAAAATACAGTTCGTTTGTAAACTTATCATCATCATCATTATCGTAATAATACATCTCCCGGTTTGAAAAGCAGCTACGGATACCAACCGCAAGTGATGGTATCCAGGATTGTGTTTCTTCACCAAGAATACGCGTTTTAAGCCCAATGGTTACGCCGCCTGCATACCCGATATCAATGTTTACCCAACGCGCAACGCTATACGAAAGCAACAAACCTGGTTGCAGCACTGTTCCATCTATGCTGTCGGTAAACATAAACGTACTTACATCTGCAACGATTGCATTATTATCAAGAAGATCTGCATCAGGTACCCAGTGAAGTGCGCTCCATCTCGTAGCTGCAGTGACTGCATTTATTAAAAGAACAGTAGTAGAAAAAACAAGAAGAACAATGATCCTGCCAAAACGCTTCATCATCATACCTTTGAACCGGTTCAATAAAAATCACCTCATAATTTCGGTTGTAACACGAAATACGGGTTTAATTAATTCTATTAAACCGCCATCTGATTGTCTATTAAGAAATTAGGTCGATCAGTAATTTTATACGGAAGGAAAATACGAAACGCTTATCCCGCGCCCGGCAAAAGTGTAGTCCAACTACACCCACAGGCGCAGCATAAGCGTTAGACTGTCGGTTGTCTGAAAACGCTGCAGACAGTACAGGCCACTGAAAAAAGTTACCAGTTAGCGTTCCTCAGAATCAACATTCTGTTCATCAGGAGACATGTAATCTGGTTCATCAACAACTTCATCATCAGAAGCATCCCGTTCATTACCGTTTTCTTCGTACTCAATGTAATTGCCACGCTCAGTATCATCGAGTTCCTGTTCCGGTGCAACCTGAGATACCGGTGCAGCAGCAGGTGCAGGGAGACGATCTCTGATTTCTTTGAGCAACTTAATAATCTGATCATTCTGCTTGATCAGAAGCTTGTCGCTTGAACCACCACCGCCGTGATGATTTTTAAACTTGTTATTTGTGTGACCATTAGCACCAGGTTTTTTGTATGATTGCTGATGTCCACCATTGTTATAACTCGAATTTCCATTACCATTACTATTGTAATTATAACTATAGCTGGCACTGGGACTGTTATATGATTTGTTTTGTGATGATGGTCTGCGATTCTGTTGGTACATGCCCCTTGACATTTCATCGCCATTCATGAGGAGGACTCCTTTCTTCCCGACGGAAGATACTAAAAAGGAAAAAATAACTACTATGGCCACAGTTACGGCCAAATGGTATAAAAGAATCAGGGATTTTCTGGTAATTTAAAAGGTACCAAGTACCTTAAATAATATATTTATGGCCCCATATTCTGCACAACAGGAGCACTAACAATTTACTATATGTTCAGCTATAGTTCAACTATTGTTTTATAGTTTCAAACGTAGCATCAAAGATAATTAAAATAAAATTCAATCAAAAGAGCTTTTTTTGTAAAAATTCTTTATAACCGACAGCGCAGCATCCACCCCCCTGGAGATATCAACCTCAATACCATCCTGCTGATGCGCAAACCAGGTCACCTGACGTTTTGCAAAACGCCGTGTATTTCTCTTTATAAGCTCCACTGCATCATGGAATGAAATTGCACCCTGTTCATACGGGAAAAATTCACGGTAACCGACACACTGAAGTCCGGGAGAATCAGCTGTATAGCCTTTTTTAACCAGCATTCTGAACTCATCATAAAGCCCCAAACTGATCATCGCATCAACCCGCATGTTTATTTGCTCATACAGTTTGTCCCGATCAAGGGTTAGCTTTACAACCGAGTATGTATATTTTCCCGGCCGCTCTTTTATTTTCTGGAGTAATGATAACGGTTTGCCGGTTTGATAATACACTGCAAGTGCACGAATGATCCTCTGTGCATCATTGATATGTATCTTTGATCCACTTACCGGATCTACTTTTTTCAGTTCATCATGCATCTTTTCGGTACCTTCAAGTACTACTCGCTGCGTCAGCATATCACGAATCTCCGGATCAGACTCCTCCTGCACCCCTACTCCATCAATGAGTGTCCGCAGATATAATCCGGTACCTCCACAGACGATACAGCGCTTACCCTTCGAATGCAGCTGATCAATCACCCCTTCTGCATCATTGAAATACCGGTACAGGGAATACGTTTCGGATGGTTCAACAAGGTCTATCAACCAGTGCCTGATCAAAGATTGCTCAGATAGATTGGGCTTTGCAGTCCCGATGTCCATACCACGGTATACCTGCCGCGAGTCGCAGGAAACAATATCCCAACCATACTCCTGTGAAAGTGCCATTGCAAGTGCACTTTTGCCGGATGCTGTCGGACCTGCAAGTGCTGGGATCATTATTGATAATTTTTCTGAACTCAGTGTGGAATTCCTTGTACTTTACTGAAAAATGGGGTATTTTCTTTTTTCCTGTAAACAATAAAATAGAAGTTGTACCTGATGAAACTCAAAATAATTTTTATCCTGATATTACTGGTCGCTATTACTGTCACCGTAACGATACTTGTGAAGCCTGAAATTTTGGCATCAAGCGGACTTGTGGTTAATAGCATTACCAAAGATAAAAAAGAGCCGGATGACACTGTACGTACGTCCGTGAAATTTGAGCAGCAATTGATGGAACAATTGCATAATCTTGAAGTAAGCAATCAAAATATCAGACGGACTGTTTTAAAACAGGATTCGTCAATCGAAATCAGAACATCCGTGCCGCGCGGTAAACCGATGGAGTGGATCGTTTGGATGATCCAATCCGGATTAAAAGATGCAGCCTATACCATGGACGATTGTTTTTACGAATCTGACGCCAAAGGATGCCGCATTCAATTCAGTTGTAAGAAAAAAGGCAATCCGTCGTTTGTGTTAATTCTGACGCGGTCCTCAGCATACTTTACAAGTACCGCAAAAATTGCGATATTTATTGAGGATTTCGGATTTCAGGCTGATGAAACAACGATTCAGTATCTCTCGTTTCCCGAACCGCTGACAGTAGGACTTCTACCGGAAAAAAAGCTTACAACATGGACTGCACAAATTGCGGATGAATACAAAAAGGAAATTGTACTGATGCTCCCGATGGAACCTGTTCCGGTTGCATTTGCAAAACAAAGCAATTCGGTAATTATGGTTCATTACACAGAAGATAAGATCAGACAACTGCTAAACAACGCAATTGAGCGGATTCCGAATTTCAGTGGTGTTGCAAATTATTATGGAACACGGGTACTCGCAGACAGTAAAGTTGTTTCAATGCTTTTCGAGCAGATCACATCACGAAACAGTTATTTTCTCTATTTTCCACAGCAACGTAATGTATCAGTCAGTACTATTGCTAAAAGTGCAGGAACTCCCTATGTGTCAGTTGACATTGTGGTTGATACAACACTCAGCGTTAACCGGATTCAGGACACATTACGCCACTGTGCAATGATTGCGCAGAAAACCGGGTATGTGGTGGTCAGTAGTAAAGCACGTGGTTCATTTATACAGGCATTGACTAATGAAATTCCGGTATTAAAACAGAATGGAATAAAACTGGTCTATATATCCGAACTTGCGAAGAGTAAATAACTTCCTCAGGAGGCTTAAAGATAGAATGGCAACACTTGGAGTAAATGTCGATCATATTGCAACAATTCGTCAGGCCCGGGGCGGCCATGAGCCTGATCCGGTTCACGCAGCAGCACTTGCAGAGATCGCTGGCGCAAAAGGAATCACTGCACATCTCAGAGAAGATCGCAGACATATTCAGGATCGTGATATTTACCTTTTAAAACAAACGGTGGCGACTCATCTGAACCTGGAAATGGCAGTAACAGAAGAAATGGTTAAACTTGCCGTTGATGTTCTCCCGTCAATGGTAACACTTGTTCCGGAAAAACGTCAGGAGCTCACTACAGAAGGCGGACTTGCCGTTCGTGAGCATGAACGGGAACTGGCAAAGGCAATCGAGACATTCAGAAACCATAATATTCTTGTAAGTTTGTTTATTATACCCGATTTGAATGATATAAAATCAGCCAAACGAGTCGGAGCAACACACATAGAGCTTCATACCGGTCCATATGCCAACGCAGCAGCTGGTGCAGCGCAGGATGAACAGCTTGAACAACTCAAAAATGCAGCACTGTTTGCAAATCGTCTGGGGCTTCATGTTAATGCGGGTCACGGCTTGAATTACCAGAATGTTACGGCAATTGCACGCATGAATTTCATTGAAGAACTCAATATCGGGCACTCAATAATCAGCAGAGCCGCACTGGTTGGAATGGATCGGGCTGTTCGGGATATTATTGCTCTATTCTGATTTACATCATTAATTACAGGGGCGAATTGCGACTAACCGTACGGGCGAATTGCGACTAACCGTACGGGCGAATTGCGACTAACCGTACGGGCGAATT
>CAYMGX010000033.1:7377-27789 GCA_964390065.1 uncultured Fibrobacter sp.
GGGCGAATTGCGACTAACCGTACGGGCGAATTGCGACTAACCGTACGGGCGAATTGCGACTAACCGTACGGGCGAATGATGATTCGCCCCTACACCATTCCTTTTTTATCCATATCTTCTTAATGTCACAATTTGAAATACCTTCACTGTTTCATATTTCAATCTAAAACACTTTGAATCATACACCCGGTACTACAATCAGGTACCCTTGGTTTTATTTACGTAGTGCAACCCATTATGTACAGTAATTTTTCGTAAGTTACGACAACTTAGCCAGAAATGGCACGTGTTTTGCGATCGTGGTTAATCAGAAAAGCGAATAATTAAATACATTATCAGGGAGGTTTATATGAAAAGTTTGATTCCATGGTTTAACAAAAACAAACCGGTTCCGGCTCATCATTCAACCGGCAATGATAATGCATTACTGCATGATCCATTCGATACATCATTGTGGTTTGAGAACAACCTTTTTCCTGACCGGGTACCGTCGGTTGACATATCTGAAGACCGTAAAAATGTCAATGTGCGTGTTGAAATACCTGGACTTGACGAAAAAGATATTCAGCTGACGTGGGATAAAGGAATCCTTACTATACGTGGAGAAAAACGCCACGATAAAGAAAACAGTCATAGGGACTATTATTACAGAGAGTGCAGTTACGGTTCGTTTTCAAGAAGTATAAGCATTGACAAAAATGTTGATTGGGAGCATGCAGATGCAAAGTATAGAAATGGTGTACTCAGTGTTCAATTACCAAAAAAAGAATCTGACAAAAAGGTGGTTGAAATTAAAGTGAACTAAGGCGGTAGCGTATGCTCTGTATAACACATAACTAACAGGAGGTTTTATATGTTGTGGTATGATGATTTATCAGGTGAGCTCACGCGTTTGCGTAACGAGATGAACAGGCTTTTTTCAAATTACGCCTCAGCCACGGGAGCATCAACATTTCCTTTTATCAACATCTATGAAGACCGGGACACACTTACCGTCGCAGCGGAAATGCCGGGATTGTCCAGAGAGAAGGTTGAGATAACCTTTTCCGAAGGTGCTCTGACAATCACCGGGAAACGTGATGCCACACCGTCAACAATCTCGATGACAGTGCTGCGCAGAGAGCGATCAATTGGATCATTTGAGAAAACGATTCGCATTCCTGTCAAGGTTATATCTGAAAAGATTTCGGCAAAATTTACAGATGGTATACTGACCATTACACTTCCAAAAGCCGAAGAATCAAAACCCAAAGCAATAACAATTGAAACCAGATAAGAGATGGAGGTGATTGCTATGACTACAGATCTTGAAAAAAGAAAGAAACAGGAAGTAAGCAGTTCATCAGCAGAACAGATGTCCTATAATGGTAAATCGTTCAGTCCGGATGTTGACATATATACATCTGATGACTCCGCTGTATTTGTTGTGGATCTCCCGGGTGTTGCCAAAGGAGATGTTGCAATACATGTTGATGAAACAAATAATCTGACCATAAAGGCAAAAAACAGTTTTGCAGAACCGGACAACGCAGTAACACGTCAGTTCAGAACCGGTAATTACTACCGTGCATTTCAGATTCCTGACGACTACGATAAAGAACGTATCGCTGCGACACTTGACAACGGAGTACTTGAAATTGTTCTTCCTGTAAAAGAATCGGCAAAACCGAAGAAAATTGAAATAACACTATAGTGCTGAAAAACAGGAGCGAATCATTATTGTATGCAGAGTTAATGATTCGCCCCTGCAATTACCGTTTCCTGCCCAGCCCGTATTACATTACCGTAAATAATTATAGTACTCGCGGTCACATTGTTATTGTCAATTGACCTCCGGAATCTGAACTACAGCAAGAAAAAGTCCCAATTGACGGATTGCGTTCACGAATGCATCATATTCGATGGGTTTAGTGATATAATTGCTGCAACCAATACTATGACATTTCTCAACATCCTGGGGATCGTCAGTGGTGGTAATCATGATTACAGGAATCTTGCGAAGTTCATGATCTGCCTTAATCTCTGCAAGTACCGTCGTTCCGTCAATTTTCGGCATTCGAATATCAAGCAGTAGCACAAATGAATCACCACTGCTACGATGAAGTCCATCCCCTCGTCTGAAAAGGTAATTGATAACCTCTTCGCCATCCCGGAAATGAATCATTGTATTAGCAATTCCTGCCCTGACAAGGTTTCTATTGATAAGTTCTGCATGCCCGTCATCATCTTCAGCAATTAAAATAATAACTTCTTGATTCATTGCGGCTCCTTTTTTATAGTTCCAGAAGTTATCCCTGCGCAAGGAAGTTTTACAGAAAATATACATCCTTCGCCAGCTGCTGAATCAAGTGAAATTGTCCCATCAAGACGGGAAAGGATCTGTTTGACAACAGTAAGCCCAAGCCCATCACCATCAGTCTCTTTTGGATGCAGGCGGTGAAAAAGTTCAAATACCTTCTCTTTATAGTTTTCTGCGATGCCTATTCCGTTATCTTTGACCTTGTAAATTGCATAACTACCAATAATTTCGCCAGTGACATCGATAATACCGGGGCGATCCTTACTGCGGTATTTAATTGCATTATCAATAAGATTGGAAAAAAGCTGCGTAACCTGTGTTGTATCAGCCCAGCAGGAAGGTAATTGCCCTATAGTAAATGTGATACCTGCCTCCTTTATCCTGAATGCAAACGATGATGCAAGCAGATGAAACACTGCATTCATATCAACCGCACCGATCTGAAGCGCTGCTCTGCCCATTCTATTAAGCATTAACAGGCCCTTTAGTAACGCATCCATCTGGCGGATACTTGCCCGGATTCGTTCAAGTGCTTTAAGAGTATCAGGAATAGCCAGATGCAGTTTTGTAGCAAAGCCAGCTGTATCCATCCCGTTATCAAGAGACTCTATTATCTCCTTCAATGTCAAGTCAAGCTCTCTGCTGAACCCATCAATATTGACAAGAGGGGATCGCAGATCATGTGATATTACGTAGATCAGCTGTTCGAGGGTTTTATTCTTTTCTTCCAGTAACTTTTTTGATGCAGCAAGTGCATCCTCAGCCTTTTTTCTTTCGGAAATATCAACAAAGTTTACTACAGCCTGCCTCTCAGCTCCCCGGAAAACACGAACTTCATATACACCTTTGATCCCTTTGTGATCATAAGGAACTTCAAAATTCTGGGTCGCAAGTTCACCCCGTGCTATTGCAGCATACATTTCAGGAATACCGGTTTCTGATAATGCAGGAAAGGCATCACAAATCTCCATGCCTATCAGCGGAGCATGTTTCACATGCAGAATCGTATCTGCGGCATCATTAAACATACTAAATAGTAATTTGCCATTCTCATTAATGGTATAAATATGAAAACCGACAGGTGAACTGCTGATTATACTTCGTAAATTAGCCTCGCTGCTGCGAAGTTCATCTTCAATTAGTTTGCGATCTGTAATATCACGTGCAGCTGCATAAATCAACTTTCCTTTTGGATGCGAACGCCACTCAATATACCTGTAAGAACCATCCTTGCACCGGTACCTGTTTATAAAGTTAAGTACCTCCTGACCTTTTCCGAGACTTTCCATAGCGCAAAAAGTTGCCTGCACATCATCCGGATGCACAAATTCGATAAATTCACGTTTGTTCAATTCATCATTTGTATATCCCAGTATTCTGCTCCAGGCTTCATTGGTTTTGATAAAATGTCCATCCATATCAGCAATGCATACAAGGTCAAGGTTAACCTTGAAAAACGTTTCAAGTTCTTCAGTCTGTTTTTTCCTGTCGGTTACATCTCTTGACATACCAGCAGTCCCGATTACCTGCCCCGATTCATTCCGAACAGGTGTTTTAAACGTTTTGCACCAGGTCCTGCCTTTTTTATCAACTATAAGTTCCTCAACCTCTTTACGTACACCGCTGCGCATAACTTCAAGATCATCATTGCGGTATTTTAACGCACTTTCATATGGCCAGATGTCAAAATCTGTTTTTCCGACAATTGACTTAACAGTATATCCGCATGAGCTTGCAAATGCTTCATTAACAGCCTCAAACCGGCCATCAGCATCCTTGAGCCATACAAGAAATGGCATATTGTCAAGTATCGCGCGTAGTTTATTTCTGGATAAGATTAACTCTGTTTCTGTGTTTTTGCTCTCTGCTATAACGCGCCGGTACTTTTCTTCACTGTCACTAAAGCCGACCTCATTTTTTTTTACTGTTTGAAGTATTATGACAAGTTTTATTACAACCAATGCAAGAATGACAATTAGTGTAAGAAGCACTGTTACACTATGATTATGCATTAACATATCACTTAAGCCCTCTGAATGTGCAGGAAATGCGACCGCTATAAGGTACCACCCTACCAACGTTTTCTTTGTCATACATTTCCCCTAAGATTTCTCTTCCCATACAAAGCGATATGCACGATTTCGGCAAGCTCCATTTTATTAAAAGGCTTTGGAAGAAAGGAAAAAACGCCCAGTTCTTTTAAGGAAGTCATCTCTTCGGGTTTCGAAAAGCCGGATGCAATAACGACCGGGATTTTCGGGTTGATCTCACGAAGTTTTGTGAACGCCTCTTTCCCCCCCATTTCAGGCATTATCATATCAAGGATAATCAAATCAATGGACAACTGCATTTCCTTGAATTTATTAACACCTTCGAGTCCGTTCTCTGCCAGAATTATTGAATATCCCAGTGACTGCAACAGTGCTGAAGCCGTACAACGAATCAGCTCATCATCGTCAATGATAAGAATTGTTCCGGTTCCGGTTGGATAGTTCCTGTTTATGAGACACTCCACAACCGGTTCGCTGCTTGTCGGCAGATAGAGATGAAATACAGTTCCGACTCCTGCTTCAGAATAGACTGTAATAGCTCCGCCATGATCCTGAACCGTTCCGTATACGGCAGACAATCCAAGACCAGTGCCTTTACCCTGCTCTTTCGTTGTGAAAAATGGTTCAAAAATTCTGGATAAAACTTCCGGTGACATTCCGCAACCAGTATCACTGACAGAAATATCAACAAACAATCCAGGTTTTATCGTAAAAGGTGATGCTGTACAGTATTCTTCATCCAGCTTAATGGTATCAAGTGAAAATTTCAGATTACCACCTTTAGGCATGGCATGAGTAGCATTAATTCCAATATTCATAAGTGAATTCTGAAGCTGTGATGCATCCCCGTTAATCGGCGGCACATTTGGCGAAGACGCTACAATAATATTGATATTCCTGTCAACAGTATGTTTAAGAAGTTCAACAGTTTCATTGATTATTTTTAAACAATCGACTGCAGTATTTGAATGAATCCGTTTTCGTGAAAAAGCGAGTAATTTATCAGTAAGACTTGCAGCTCGTTCGGCAGCTTTGATAATTAAATCCAACATTTGCCTGCCATTTTCTGAAAGTGATTCCAGATGTAATAATTCAGCACCACCAATTATACCTCCGAGCAGATTATTGAAATCATGTGCAATACCACCTGCAAGCTGACCGATGGCCTCCATTTTGCGTGTCTGGTATAATTGTTCCCTGAGTTTTTCTCTGTCAGCATCTGATTCATGCAGTGCCCTTTCAGTGGCAACAGACTTGAATAACCGATCAACAGCAACAGGAAGCATATCAAGAAATTCCATATCCTTGACAAGATAATCAGTCGCCCCAAGTCTCATCATTTCCACCGCAAGACGCTCATCACCCTGACCGGTCATTACAATAAATGGCAGTGCCACTCCATCCGCAGCAAGCGATTCGATTATTTCGCGTCCTTTCATATCCGGAAGATTCTGATCTATTAAAAGCGCATCACACCCCCCGGCACCTACCATAGCAATAGCTTCCGCCCCATTAGCAGCACCTAATGTTGAATATCCTGATTTTGTGATCGCCGATTGAATAATTTCCCGTAAACATTCATCATCTTCGACAATCAAAATCCTGAATTTTGCCCGATTTTCCGGTTCAGTCATGGTTTGGTCACCCTTACAGAAGTACGTACTCTTCTTTATAGGATAAGAGTATAGAATTGAATACAATAAAAGTAAAGGGCATACATTGCTGCATGCCCTTTTTTACTTTAAAATTTTCTCTGCTATTAAAAATCTGAGTGGGAGAGTTGGCATTTATGGAATCACCTGGCAAGACTTTGCAGGAACTGATACGCAACCTTAACAGATGCCAACTCCTGCACTGATCCATCTTAACTGATACGTTCTATACTCTCTTTTTCCTGAAGATAAAATCCCTGGCACGATATGTACTTATCGACAACAGATCCGGATCAGTGAGCGTAAACAGATTACGTTCCCCCTCAGACTCATTTTCGTTTACAATATGAGACCCAGGCACACCTGAATCAGATGTTTCTTCCGGAAGCTCCCGGACAACATTATTATTTCTCTCAAGTATGACCCCAACCTTCTGCCACAGCTCGGCAGTACGAAGTGGCTGTCCCTGACGAGGTTTAAAGGTTTTCATGGAATTTGCAATCGCATCGTCAACCAGATCACGATCAATAGCATAGTATTTATGAAAATAATCGTAAAGTGAACTTTTTGAATTCCAGCGAAACCTGCTGGTCCTCTCAATAACGGTATCAGCCATACCCTCCCCCTTATAACATGCATCTGATAATAATATAACTAAATATCTGAAAATTGTATCAATTAATCTGAAAAAACTGCTTAATCGATAAACCATTCATTATTTCAGTTATATTCAACAAACGAATCAGAAACCGCTGTTTCATTCTGGCTTAAAAACCGGTAAGAAAGGAAAACACCCATTCCATACTGTAGTGCAAGAAACATTGATGCAATACCGATATCGAAAATCAACCCGGACTTTATCCTGACGGGTGAGACTTTCAAATCACTGATGCCATAGCCGAGCATTTCTTCCGGAAGCTCCCGGACAACATCATTGTTTTTTTCAAGTATTGTACCCACTTTCTGCCATAACTCAACAGAGCGGGGTGCCTTTCCCTGACGCGGTTTAAAAGATTTTCTGGAATCTGAAATCTCTTTGTCAACGGTATCCTGATTGATACCGTAATACTTATGAAAGTAATCGTACAAGGAATTTTTTGAATTCCAGCGGAACCTTTTTGTCCTCTGAATACTTGCAGTACTCATAATTCCCCCTTTAACAAATTCAAATTATCAATAGCTATTATTTAATAAAAGCAACAATAATTATACGAAAAAGATGGAAGAAATTATATAAAAAATATCAATAAAATTGAAAAATCTGATTAAGCGATAAAGTGTTTTGCTTACATTTAAGAATGACTGGATGCGATTATCACTTTACAATTAAGATATCTTTTTATTGCTTCAGCATGCTTTAAACTCTCAGCGATTCCAAGCACTGTTGATCCTGATCCGCTCATGACAGATGCAAGGCACCCCTTTTCAACAAGCTGTTTTTTCAGTGCTTCCAGTGCTGGATTTTTTTTAAATACAGTCAATTCAAAATCATTATGCATTAATGGATACACTGATGCAGGATCATTGCGAAGAAGAGATTCTTCAAGTAATCGCGTTCTGTCTACAGACTTTCCAATCAGGCTATAATCAATCCCCTGATATGCATCCTTTGTTGAAACACCAAAATCAGGAATCGCAAGCACAAACGCAAATGCAGTTGTGTGACGTATCGGACGGATCACACCGGTTGCCTCAGTATCAAATGCTGTATCACAAGCAAAATAAAAGGGAACATCCATACCAAGCAGGCGACCAAAGCTGACCAGGTCATTCATTGACATGTTAAGATTCCAGTAGGTTGACAAGGCAGAAAGTGTCGTTGCTGCATTTGCGCTCCCGCCAGCCAAACCTCCCATGACAGGGATATGCTTTTCAATATTGATTTTTACATTAGCGTGTATCCCGAAATGTTCCTTTAAAAGCAGCGCAGCTTTCCAGCAGATGTTAGAGCTGTCACAGGGAACCAGTGGGTTATCACAGGTAATTGCCATCTCGCCTGAATCACTGATTTCGATAATATCATGAAGATCTATTTTGTGTTTGATAATACCCAGTTCATGATAACCGGCAAATTGTCCATCCTTTATTTTTTTTACTATATCAAGTGCAAGAGTCACTCTTGTATACGATTTGACCTTCATCGACGCTCCAGTGTATAGTGATAAATCATTCCAGCCGGACAATAAACCGTCAGAAGACTATTGCATAATTGCAAAAAACTAATTGTCAATTTCCGTCTGGAATAGTAAAATCATTGAGTCGAAAATATATTATTACAAAATTATTAATATGAAAAGAATCACACATGGTCAATGATGAACGACGTAAATCTCCACGGGTTGATGTCGATTTTGTTACTGTTGAAATATACCGTGATGATTCGTTTGCGACTGATCATGCGGAGATATGTTCTGTGGTCAACCTTAGTCAGACCGGCATGCGGTTCGATTCTGATCGAAAGTTTAGTGCAGATCAATTACTTAAACTCACATTTATTCTTCCGGAATCAATGGTGATTATCCGGGTAAATGCAAAAATTATCCATTTGTCCTCAATTAGTAACGGAATGTACTCGTATGGCGTTCAATTTAAAAACCTTGGGATGTTTGAACAGAAACAGATTGCATACTTTATCCAAAAGTCACTTAATGAAAGAAAATAGGGCGTAGAAAAAATTTTTATTTGACACGTATTTTTTTTATGGTATATTGAAAACATGAACACTACAAAAAGTACCAGTATAATCAGTCAAAATTCTGCTTGCTTAAAGCACTCCTCTGGGTGTTCCACACTCTCTCTACGTTCCCTATTCCTACTAAAACTATTTCTACGATTCTGAGCCGGAATTAACATTTTATTGTCATATATGCCTGCTCAGAATTTGAGCAGGCTTTTTTATTTGTACAACCGATTTATTTACAGGAGATAAAAAATGCATAAGTATGCACGTTCTCAGCAGTTCAGCTACCCGTCACGAACATGGCCATCACAAATAATCGAAAAAGCACCATACTGGTGCAGTGTTGATCTTCGTGATGGAAACCAGGCACTGGCAAACCCCATGAATCCTGAAAAAAAGGTGATTTATTTCAAGTACCTTGTATCAATGGGATTCAAGGAGATTGAAGTCAGTTTCCCATCAGCATCAAAGGATGACTATGACTTCACCCGGTCAATTATCGAACAGGGATTGGTTCCTGATGACACAACAATTCAGGTACTTACACAGGCCAGAAGTCATTTGATAGAGAAAACCTTTGATGCAATCAGGGGATGTAAGCGAACGATCGTTCATGTTTATAATTCAACATCACCCGCACAACGGGAGATCGTTTTTCGAAAAGATCGTAAGGAGATTATCACCATTGCACTTGATGCTGTTAAACAGATTCGCGACTATGCAGCAAAGCATGATGGACAAATCATCCTTGAATATTCACCAGAGAGTTTCTCTCAGACAGAGGTTGAGTTCGCAAGTGAGATCTGCAACCGTGTCGTGGAGACCTGGAATCCTCAGGGTGATGAAAAGGTAATCATCAATCTTCCATCAACAGTCGAAATTACAACGCCATCCGTTTTCGCTGATCAGGTGGAGTATATGATTGATCACTTTGACAAACGTAACAACATTTTGGTCAGTGTACATACACACAACGACCGGGGATGTGCGATAGCTGCTGCAGAGATGGCAATGCAGGCCGGTGCAGAACGGGTTGAGGGAACACTCTTTGGAAATGGTGAACGTACCGGCAATACTGATATTGTGACAATCGCGTTAAATCTTTATTCACAAGGCATTGATCCACAAATAGCTGTCAATAATATACCTGAAATAAGGGCTATGTATGAGGAGTGTACCGGTATGGATATTCACAAGCGTCATCCTTATGCGGGAGAGCTGGTTTTTACTGCATTTTCCGGATCTCATCAGGACGCGATAAACAAAGGTCTTGCGCATTACCGACATGCCCGGAGCCAGTGGAATGTCCCCTATCTCCCGATAGATCCTACTGATATCGGCAGGACATATGATGCGGTTATTCGGATCAATAGTCAATCAGGAAAAGGGGGGGCATCATATATAATGGAAACGGTGTATGGATTTCAGATCCCGAAAAGCATGCAGCCATCATTTGGAAAAACGGTGCAAAAAACAGCAGATGCACTTGGAAGAGAACTGAATCATCATGAGGTATTTGAATGCTTTAACAAAGATTTTCTTGTCCGACCGGAGTGTTTTTCAGTACAGAGTTTTTCCAGTGAGAATTTCGATGGCAGTATTGAAACGCATGGAAAAGTATCGATAAAAGCTGTTATCTGCGATTATGAAAAAAAGGTAACTATCAGCGGAAACGGTAATGGGCCCATTGATGCATTTGTAAACGCGCTTAAAGTGTATGGAATTGCATGTACGGTTATATCTTTTCACGAACACAGTATCAGCCGCGGTTCAGATTCCTGTGCTGCTGCGTATATTGCGATAAGTGATCTGTTTGACACAGTTTATTTCGGAGCAGGTGTCGATACTGATATCACAACCGCTTCTATAAAAGCGCTCGGTGTTGCAGTTGCAAAGATGCATCCGGGAGCATAATAAATACAGGTACAAAGATTTATTCAGCCATACCGGAGCTGCTCCCGTATGTCAAATTCAGCTTTGTACCTTTGTGTCAATTTTCTACTATATTATATATATACTTTTCATGATTCTTTTACGACGCTGTGATTGACAATTCAATTATCTGATAACAGATAGTGATTATAAGAAAAATCACCCGCTGCAAAAACAGTATTAGTAAACCTTAAAAAAAAGGTTTACTATGTCGCACAAATCAATTTTGTGAATGACAAAGACACCCTGAAATTACTTTTTCCCCGGAAATTCATGATACCCCTACTGATGGTATACTTCCGGACTGCCTTAAAAGCTGTATGAGCAGACATACTAACAAGTGTAAATTTTTTTTCCACTTATCACATTGATTCTAAAAGCATTTAAAACCAACCCAAGGTATTGGGTGCTTTTTTTATTGACACACTATCGGTAGATTTTGTATAATCAATGGTATTGAGTTTTCACTGGACTCATTAGACGTTACCGTTCTAAACGCAATTACCCTGGAGGCAACATGCAGGTTACGAAAGTATCATGCACGCAGTGTGCTCATTACAAGGACTGCTCACAGAAGACAAGAATGTTTGTCAACTATTGTGGTTCAGATCACAAAAAAATCGAAAATTCGATTAAGGATGCGGTACTTGAATGCAGAGCGAAGCGAGGCCACCTTTTCAAAAGAGGGTTTTATATTGATGCAACTACGGCATCAACGCTCGACGAGGTAGTAGTCACCATTTGATAAAATCCCGATTAAACATTGTCTACACCTTTTAAACAATTGTAACGCATTTGCTGTAAGTTGCAGCAGATGTGTAATTTTTTTTTAAGAACATGATTTCCTTGCTTAAACACCATTTCCATAATATAATTTTACAGATGCGTCAGGATGAAATGGTGTAATTCTGTTTTTCCGCGTTCTTTTAGTACTAAACAGTTGTAAAAGGTATATATTACGTTTAATGATGTACATTAAATTATTAGTTGTATTTATTAGTTTTACAGCGATAATAAGCTGTTCAAAGGTGATTTCGCAGGAATCGTCTATTCCGCAATACAAGCAGGTATCTACAACAGACACAATAAATCAATCAGTTGAAGTATCAGTTAATGACTCGACACAGGTACCTGCCGCTTTGGACACCATGTTAGAGGTTAATTATTTCCATAAAATTGCTGAAGCCGAAACGCTTTGTATACAAAACCGATTTCTGGAAGCAGATACTATACTCCGGTTTGTCTTGAACCAGGTCGATTCTCTGAACGAATCAGAAATTGAAAATTTCCAGTCTGATTCCATAATGGAATCAATCCTGCGAATTTACACAATTATGATGCCACCAGAATTTCTGCCGGATGACATCGCACTTATTCAGTTCAATCGCCAGATGCAGGCATCACTTGACTCACTTATCTACTCCTCGGCTGATAGTGCTATTATAAGCAAGCTGGTAAACCGTAAAGATATCAACTATGATGTCCCGATGGTTTGGAATGAGAAGGTTATCAAGGCCCTGAGTTACTATATCCGCAGTAAACCGCAAACGATCAACAGATGGCTTGAACGGGCTGATTTTTATCTTCCGGTAATGAAAAAAATGTTTGCAGACAGCGGGTTACCTCAGGATCTGGCCTACCTGCCGCTCATTGAGAGTGGTTTCAATCCACAGGCATACTCACGAGCGAAAGCTGCCGGTATCTGGCAGTTTATACAGTCAACCGGCAAAATTTATGGACTACGGCATAATTACTGGCTTGATGAGCGTCGGGATCCTTTGAAATCAACAGTATCTGCAATCAGATATCTGAAAAAGCTATATGGGGACTTTGGAAACTGGCATCTTGCACTTGCTGCGTACAACTGTGGTGAGGGAGGTGTTGGCAGGGCAATAAATCGCAGTGGAACCACTGATTACTGGCAGTTACCTCTGCCCAAAGAAACAAAAAATTATGTCCCAAGTTACCTTGCGGCGCTAACAATTGCAAAGAATCCGGATATTTTTAATTTTACATCAGATTCATCACGTGTTTTTGATTTTGACACTGTCACAATCAGCGAATGTATCGATATGCGTGACATTGCAGACAGTCTGAATATTGATTTCGATACATTTAAAAAGAGTAATCCCCATATTACTCACTGGTGTACTCCGCCGGATGTTTCAAATGTCAGTCTGTATCTGCCAAAAGGCAAAACAGAAACATTTTATGCTTTTGTGAACTCAATCCCTGATGATAAAAAGGTTCGCTGGTATGTGTATAAAATCAGAAAAGGTGATCTTGTTCAAACAATTGCAAAGCGGTTCAAAGTATCTGCAGATGCAATCCGGGAGATAAACAGACTTAATAAAAACAGCAGAATTATTGCAGGAAAAACTCTTTTTATACCAATTCCAGCCAAGGTGGGAGTCGCTCAATATGCAGAAGTGACCACTGAGACATCATCGCCGACACCAGTTACAAAACGAAATGCTGTACCAAATACTACCGGAAAAGTTCAGTACAAAGTTAAACAGGGTGAGACGATTTCCGGCATCGCATTGATGTTTGATGTCTCTGAAGGTGAGCTTGAAGATTGGAACAATGTCTCAAATAGTAAGATCCGTGCCGGACAGATTTTAACAATATACACAAATGGCAGTGCTCCCCAAAAAACAGTGACCCCGACTCAACAGGCTGGAACATATAAAGTTGTTGAAGGCGATACCCCTTATTCAGTATGCCGAAAATTCAACATTACACTTGATGATCTCGCAATACTTAATAACCTTGATAAAAATAACCCGGTTATCAAAATTGACCAGCTTCTTTCTGTAAGACAGCAAGTGGCACCGGAAAAGCAGGAATCAGTCTCACGGTCAAACATGATAAAGTATGAGATAGTTCCGGGTGATAATCTTTATAAAATTGCTCAGGATTTTTCAATCTCCCTTGATGAACTGATGAGTGCAAATAACTTTAATGATAACACAGTGATTCATGCAGGACAGATAATCCGGGTTCCATCAAACGGGACATCACGGGTAAGAAAATCCCAGGAGATTTCTGCAAATGTTGTTTACTACAAAGTAAAACAGGGTGATAATTTGTGGAATATCGCTGCAAACTTTGGCACGACTGTTCAGAATCTCTACAAACTGAATGATCTGAATAAAGACTCGATAATCATGCCGGGTGACACATTGAAAGTACTGAAATAGAGAGAACTGTGAAAAATATTCAGAAAGTAATCATTGTCGGGATTCTTTTATTACCTGTGCTTCTTGGAGCATTTATCGCCGGGCGCGACAGTTCATCTGAGGTATCGTTCGGTGGGTCGACCCTGAAGAAAATCGGTCTTGTTCGGGTTGATGGTATTATCATGGATGGCGAGGATGTGATCAAGCAGCTCCGTTCATTCAGAAATGACAACTCGATTGCAGGTGTGTTGTTAAAAGTTAACTCACCCGGTGGTGCTGTCGCTCCATCACAGGAGATCTACACTGAAGTATTAAATTATCAAAAGCAGAATAAACCGCTTATTGTCAGTATGGGTACAGTTGCAGCTTCCGGTGGTTATTATATATCAAGTCCCGCAAAAAAAATTTTTGCAGATCCGGGAACTCTTACCGGTAGTATTGGTGTGATAATGACGCTTCCAATGTACGAGACACTGGCTAAAAAGGTCGGCGTTGAAATGCGTACGTATAAAGCAGGTAAATTTAAAGATCTGACATCACCCTACAAATCTATGGGGACATCCGAACAGGCTTTGCTTCAGGGTATGCTTGATGATACTCATGATCAATTTATTGGAGATGTTGCTACCGCACGCAACCTGCCCTACGACTCGGTTAAGTTGTACGCTGATGGCCGGGTGTTTACAGGAAGACAGGCTCTGAAAACACGTCTGGTTGATAGCCTTGGCGGTTATCATGATGCACTAAGGTATTTACGGCATGTTACAGGCCTTTCGGACAAAGCAAAAATTATTGAGCGAACTGATAAAACAACACTGTTCAGGGAATGGCTTACAGAGGAAACTGTTAAGGCATTCCCCGGCTTTTATATGCTTATTTCAAAACCCGGTCCACAGTTTCTAATGAATTAAATTGCCTATAATCTGCGATTATTTAAACTTTACACTGGCGTATTACCTGTCCCACGAATGATATTAAGATACACATTTAGATAACATTATTTCTTTTGGTGAACTGGAAAGAGGAGGAAATTATGAGCATCCAGAGTCTTTTAGATGAAGTTGAAACATTGAAAATGGAATATGACAAGTTTGAACGGGGTAACAAATCTGCTGGCACCAGAGCTCGCAAAAGCCTTCAGAATATTAAGAAAATTGCCCAGGATCTTCGCGTATTAATTCAGGACAGTAAAAAGACCGACGACGAGGAATAAGTTAGCGGGTTCTCCACAATTCTTCACAGAATTACCTTCTGTGAAGAGTGCCTGTAAATACTATTCTTTTCAACCTGTCCGGTGAATGTATATAAATTGCTGTAATACAGGTGTTTACTTAAATTCTGACAATAATCTCAATACAAATTCGTAGTAAACCGTAAATCATGATCCGCATCCCGTGATTCGAAAAATCCGGGGTATGCTAAGTGTTTCCTGATGAATCACAAACAGTTTACGCGGCATGATAAATAATCAAATAACATTTTTGAATTTTTCGTACAACGGGTGGTGACATTTATGAGTTCATCAAACAATGGTTTTATCTTAGAGGTCAAAGGCCTCGACAAAAGGTTTGGTCAGGTCCATGCCGTTAAAGATCTCACCTTTCAAATCAGAAAAGGTGAGATCTTTGGATTTTTAGGTCCTAACGGTGCTGGAAAAACCACAACAATGCGTATGATTACCTGTTACATGCCTCCTACATCCGGAAGTATACGTGTTGATGGTCTTGATCCTGTAGAACAGAGTCTTGCGGTTCGCCAAAAGATCGGGTATCTACCGGAAAATAATCCGCTCTACAATGAGATGACCGTAAGAGAGTATCTACAGTTTGTTGGAGAAATCAGAGGTATTAAGGGAAGCAAACTTTCCAGTCGTATTGATGATATGTATAATGTTTGCGGTCTTAATAAAATGTCCGGTAGGCAGTTGGGGCACCTTTCCAAAGGATATCGTCAAAGAGTCGGTCTTGCACAGGCAATGATCCACAATCCTGACCTGCTTATTCTTGATGAACCGATGACAGGCCTTGATCCCAATCAGATTATTGAAATTCGTAACCTGATCAAGAAAATGGGACATGAAAAAACTGTTATCTATTGTTCTCATATTCTATCGGAAGTAAGCGCGACCTGTGATCACATTCTTATTATCAATGAGGGACAGATTGCTGCAAGTGGTACCCCTGATGAGCTGACACAAAAATCAAGTTCAGGGACAAGCTATCAGGTACGTCTCAAAGGTGACAGATACGAAATGGAAACCAGACTTTCAGAGATTGCCGGAGTTTCATCTGTCAAGGTGCAGAGTGTCGAAAACGAATGGGTCAGCCTGACACTTTCTACCGGTTCAAAAGATGATATTGGAGAATCGATCTTCAAAAGTGCGGTGGATAATAAGTGGAGCCTCTCTGAACTCAAGGCAGAAACTGTAAGTCTTGAAGAAGTCTTCAAACAATTGACAAGGGGATAAACAGTGGAAAATATAATGGCTGTTTTCAAAAAAGAATTTAAATCGTTCTTTATATCACCGATCGCATACGTTTTTATCGTTGTGTATCTGGTAGTAACAAATTTTCTCTTTTTTCAGGGATTTTTTCTAATCAATCAGGCAGATATGCGTGGCTACTTCGGATTACTTCCATGGATTCTTCTGTTTTTTGTGCCGGCAATCACCATGCGCACCTGGGCTGAAGAAAAAAAGGTAAAAACGCTTGAACTGCTTCAAACCTGGCCGGTTAGCGATATGCAGGTTGTTGTGGGAAAATTTCTTGCATCATTCTGTTTTCTGGCAATTGCAATTTTATCATCAGTAACAATTCCGGTGACTGTCGCACTGCTTGGCTCACCTGATCCGGGACCGATTATCGGCGGCTATCTCAGTGCATTCCTGATGGGTGCAGCGTATCTTTCGATCGGGCTCTGGATCTCATCGATAACTGAAAACCAGATTAATGCATTTATTCTCGGTGTCGTTGCAATCTTTATTCTGTTCATTATCGGAAATCAATTTGTCACACTTGCAGCACCTCAGGCTCTCGTTCCAATCCTCACATTTCTTGGATTGGGAAATCATTTCGAAAGTGTTGAACGTGGCGTCATCGACAGCAGGGATATTATTTATTACCTTTCTGTCATCGGTTTTTTCCTTTTCCTGAATGTACAATCTCTTGGAAGCAGAAAGTGGGAATAAGCAAATATGGCAAACAATAAAATTAAAAATCGCGCAGAGCTTCTGATCTATATACTGGCGATACTTGTAATTATCGGTTTTGTCAATTATATGGCGGCTCGCTGGTTTAAACGGATTGATTTGACCGAAGGTAAAGAATACAGTGTTTCCAGCTCTACAAAAAAGATTCTTAAAAACCTTGATGATATTATCAATGTGAAAGTCTATTTTTCAAAGAATCTTCCATCAAATCTTCATAAAACAGTTACCGATGTAAAGGATATTCTGAATGAGTATCAGGCATTCGCCGGTAATAATCTGAAAATCACCTGGGTAGACCCTGCCTCTGATACAGCAGAAAAACAGCTTGCCCGGAGTTATGGTATTCCAGAACTGCAGCTTCAGACATTCGAAAAGGACAAACAGCAGCTCATAACCGGATACCTCGGTATTGCGGTTCTTTATGAAGACAAGAAAGAAGCATTACCTGTTGTACAGAACCTTCAGAATCTTGAATATGATCTTACAATGGCAATTATGAAAGTATCACGCAAGTCGGTACCCAAAGTCGGTATTGTCAAGGTCGATTCAATGCTTGATCTGCCACCACAGATACAGCGGCAGATGCAGCAACAGAATCCTGATAACATACCAACTGAACAAAAATTTCAGAGCATCTACACGCAGCTTCGCAACAACTATGAAGTTATAACGGTAGATTTGTCAAATGCAGAGCCAATCGATTCAACAATTAAAACGCTAATTGTTCCTGGAACTGCAACACTTACTGAGAGAAAACTTTTTGAAATTGATCAGTTCTTCATGAAGGGCGGCAATCTTATTGTTCTCGCTGATGCAATTGGAGTCAGTTTTCAGTATGGAATCAATGCAATTCCCGTTGAGTCGCGGTTATTCGACATGCTTGAAAAATATGGTGTAAAAGTAGAGAAGAGTCTGGTACTTGATGCATCCTGTGGTCAGGTGGAGATACCACAGCAGATTGAACTCCCGGGAATGGGTGTTGTAAATATGAACCATCCTGTTCCCTACCCTTATTTTACACGTCTTAACCCGGAAAACTTTACCAAAAGCAATCCGGCGGTATCGCCGCTTTCTGATGTCGTTTTTCCATGGGTCAGCCCCTTGTCATTTGCAGTTGACAGCGGGAAAACCGGTATTGAAACCACTGTTCTTGCCAGATCAAGCGAGAAGAGCTGGCTGGCATCGGGAAATATCGACCTGAATCCTCAGCAAAAGTGGGCAATTCCATCAGAGAATACTATGAAAGCGTATAATCTCGCGGTATTTCTTAAGGGTAAATTCAATAGCCATTTCAATAGTATACCCACTGATAATGCAACATCTGATGATACGCTCAGTAAAATCAAACTAAATGCATCTTCAGACCGCCCGATTACAGGTTCAACCGATAATGGCAGACTTGTCGTTATTGGTGATGCAGATTTTGTTTCAGGACAAAATGCGACACAGCAGAACGTTGCAATGCTTATGAATATCACTGACTGGTTTTCGCTTGATGACAACCTGATCTCTATCCGCACACGTGCGATTAAAAACCGTACCATCAATTCAGATATGTTGAATGGTAGTTCTGCAAAACCCGGCATTATTCGTGTAATTAATATTACCTTGATGCCGGTAATTGTAATCATTATCGGTCTGATAATTTTCATGCGCAGACGGGAAGTAGTACCGTCAACAGCCAGTGCACCCCCAACCAGCGCACCGGCTTCAAAACAGGAGGATAACTAATGAGTTCAAAAAAACTTATACCTATAGCTGCTATCGCGATCATTGGTATTCTTGTCATAGTTGTCAGTGAAAACCTTAGCAAAAAAAGGCCGTCCGAAAGTACGCTCAGATTTTTTAATGAAAAGGCCAATTCTTTTGTTGTAAAGAACGCATCCAGCGCGGTAACACTTCATAAAAAAGGTGATCTCTGGTTTGTTTCGCGTGGTGTAAAAAAAACAGCAGTTGTATCAGGCCCGGTCGGATCGCAACCTGATTCAAGTGGTGCGGATTATCCTACAGATAGCGCAACGGTAGCGATTGCGCTGGAAAAACTTGCCGGAATGAAAAAGGGTGACATAGTATCTTCGAATCCCGAAAAGCAGTCACTATTTGAAGTTGACACCGTAAGTGGTACTTCCATTGAAGTGTTCAGCATTGGCGGGAAATTGCTTGGAACAATTATAATCGGGAAAACTACTCCTGACAACAACGGGAACTTTGTCCGCATGGTTGGTTCAAATGATGTTTACAATGTTGGCGGCAACATCGGTTATTCATTTTTTACTGATATCGACCGCTGGCGTGATAAAGTCATGATAACCTTTGATAAGTCACTTGCAACAAGCCTGACGCTCATTAACAAAAATGGCAAAACGATTTCCATGACAAAGGCAGATTCAGGAAATGTGTGGAATATTATCACACCCGAAAAAGTTCAGGCTAAAAATGAACAGGTAGACGGAATACTATCTGGATTATCAAGGTTTACTGCTGTTGATTTTCAGGACACTGCGCTTGCAGATTCTGTCACTGGATTTGCAAAACCAGAACTTGTCGTTTCAATCGGTCTTAAAGCCGGATCTAAAAAAATTACCTTTGGTGCAAAGCGTGATGACGGTAAATACTTTGCGATGGTTGACGGCAAGGAACAAATTTATCTTGTCAACGATTACGATGTTACCGGCTTCAACAAAGAACTGAAAGATTTGAAAGATGCAGTACCAGTCGACCCGGCAACAACAGCAAAACCTGTAAAGGGCAAGAAATAATTTAAACAGGTTTGTTTCTACTATTCAGACAGCAGGTTTTACAATCTGCTGTCTTTTGTTTTTTAATACAACCTTTTTGGATACTTTACATGAGCAGTTTTTACAACTTAGAATTTCATCGCACCGCGTTTATTCTGATACCGGACGATCATCTTGAACCTCACAATGCAGTACTTATTGAGTCTCCTGACAAGCAAAAAAATCGAATATTCTGTACCTGTTCCAGCAGAAAAAAATATGCGGACTGTGTCCATGCAAAAACACTTGAGACACTTTACAAAAATTACTACGAACAGTTTGCTGACAAATCTGCAATCGATTCATTTTTCAACAGTATATTCTTCAAACTGCTTGAGCCCATCACAAAGTATGCAACGACATCATCGTCAAGTCTGAAAGCTATTCGTTCCGAATCATCTGTACAACTTGCTGATTTTAAAAACACGCCAATAATCAACTGGGAATCAACCCCTGAATCCTGTATCAGACTTGAAGAACGTATGATCTCCCGCCGCTTCATAAAAATGAATCAGGCGTTATATTTTCTTTATTCAGATCAGGAAAAAGGGCTGTTATGCATGGGCCGTAAATCCCAGCGTCAGACAACTGAAGACAGTGTCTGGTACCGGTTCGCCTATCATCTCTTCAG
>CAYMGX010000033.1:27889-35552 GCA_964390065.1 uncultured Fibrobacter sp.
ACGTTTATTAAACCGGATGATGACAGTCTGAAAATTCTTGCATCCGGATGGAATGCACCAAGAACAATTCCATTAAAAGATTTTTCATTATTCATCGAGAAAAACACTCCTGTTTTTTCAATAAGTTCACAGAATTGCAGCAGTGATGTACTGGAACAGGATCTTTTTTCTGTTACCGGTGCTGATGATCTTAAAAGAATAATTCCTCCTGTAGTTACATCATTTGACAAGATAGTATTGTCACCAAAGACTCTCACAAAAGACAAATTCAAACTTGAACTCTCATTTACAAACAACAATATTGCTATTGATATGGTGGCGTTGGCTGCCATCATTGCAAAAAAGACCCGTTTTCATATTGGTAACAATATAATTTACGATTGCAAAAGTATTGAGATCAGAAATGCAGTCGCTTCTGCAAAAAAAACAAAAAAAGATGGTACTGTTACTTTATCAAAAGCTGAAATTCTCCAGTTTCGCGGGTCAACTGCACCTGTCGAGTTCACCGGTAACAATAAGCTTATAGACGAAATACGTTCACTACTTGATTTTAAACCAATTGCAGAGCTTGCGCCACAGAGTATCTATACCGGAACACTTCGCCCCTATCAAAAAATCGGTGTCCAGTGGATGCTTTTTCTTTATGATAATAATTTCGGAGGCTTACTTTGTGATGACATGGGACTTGGTAAAACACACCAGATGCTTTCCTTCATCGCGTATTTAAAAGAACATCGTAAAAACACAATACGAATTCTCGTTGTCTGCCCCACATCGGTCATGGGACATTGGCAAAAGATCATTGAAACCTTTGCCCCGTCATTACGCATAACCGTTTTTAATTCACAGAATAAACTATCTGAGCTTGACAACAAATTTGACATTGTGATAACATCCTATACCATTATGCGTAACCATGATATTGCATTGAGTAAAGCATCATTTGATCTTGTAATCTACGATGAAGCACATATGCTTAAAAACCGGACAACAGCAACACACAACTCCGCGTCCTTTATTCAGGCGTCCATGAAAATGGCACTGACAGGAACACCTGTTGAAAATAAAATCAGCGACCTGAAAGCACTTTTTGATCTTACAATGCCGGGGCTACTCTCCAAAAAAGATGCATCCGGAGAAATCATAGACTCTTTTGTTGATGATAACGAGTATATTAATCCCGATTTCCTTAAAAAAGTTACCGAGCCGTTTATTCTAAGGCGTTTAAAGGAATCGGTACTGCTTGAACTGCCTCCGAAGATATTTGACAACAGGACATGTTCATTATCCAATGATCAATTCTCAAGGTATCAGGCACTACTCGAACGAAACGCAGCACCTCTTTTGAACCAGCTTAAGGATGATAACAGCGATATACCATATATGCACATTTTTGCACTTCTCAACAACTTGAAACGTCTTTGCTGTCATCCGGCATTGCACGACGATAATCCCCTTGAAAACTATGAGCGGCTCGAGTGTGACAAATGGGAATTGTTCAAGGAACTTATTGATGAATGCATTGAATCCGGGCAGAAAGTAGTCGTATTCTCGCAATATCTTGACATGATCGCTATAATGGATCATTATCTTACAAACAAGACAATCGGACATACAGTGCTCACCGGATCTTCAAAAAACAGGGATCTTTTAGTGAAACAATTTGCTGAAGATCCGGATTGCAAGGTTTTTGCCGGAAGTTTGAAAGCCGGAGGTGTCGGTATAGACCTTATTGCAGCCTCAGTAGTCATACATTATGACCGATGGTGGAATGCAGCAAAAGAGGACCAGGCAACCGATAGAGTACACAGAATTGGTCAAAAAAAGGGTGTTCAGGTGATTAAAATCACCACAGAAGGTACCGTTGAAGAAAAAATTGATAAAATTATCACAGCGAAGAAAGACCTTGCAAATGAACTGCTTACAGAAGATTCACCAGATACGGTGAAAGTGTTCTCACGTGAGGAACTTATTGATTTACTCTCGATTACAAAGTAATTTCGTTTCATTTTGAAATATTTGCATCCGGTTTAAAGAAAAAGTATCTTTGTTATGAATGTAAGACGATCAGGGTTATGGTTAAAATTAAGGTTAAGTTGAAATTGAAAAACAAAGACTTGTCACTTGTAACCAGTCACTCGTCACTTCTCAGAGGAGCTCTATGATACGTGTGCTTGTTGCCGACAGCAACCTTTATTCTCATGAATTGATTCATGACATTGTTCAGATTAATTTTCGTAATGTAAAAATAGAAAGTGTGCATAACAGCGAAAGTTTTGTCTCAAAAATTACCTCCGCAAAACCACAATATAATCTTATTCTTTATAGTGTTCATATGGATGACAGCACTGATAAAACAACACTATCTGAAGCAATCAAAAAGAATCCTGAAATCAGTGACCGGACGATAATAATGACTGAATCCGATTCTGTAAAGGTACCGGATATATTTAATCATTTTCCGACAGTCACAAAACCCTACTCACTTGATTATTTCGGAGAGGTTATAAAAAAGACCTGTGCCTGCTGAACCTACTAATTCCAATTTTGTAAAACCTGATTCATTATCAGTATGCATGATCGTTAAAAACGAAGCAGATCTGCTGTCCCGTTGTCTTGACAGTATTAAAAATGTCGCTGATGAACTCATTATTGTTGACACTGGCTCTACGGATGCAACTATCAGCATTGCACAATCATTTGGAGCAAAAGTAATTTGTACCGAATGGCGCAATGATTTTGCATGGGCCAGGAATATCTCAATCAAAGATGCGACGTCTTCATGGATTCTATGGCTTGATGCCGATGATGTTGTTCCACCGGAATCAATTCCGATGCTTGCATCACTGAAGAAGGAAAAACCGGACCATGTTATCGGATTGACAGTACGAAACCAGCGGCCCGGTAATACCGGAACCGAGTTTGTACAGGCACGAATGTTTCCAAACCGGTCTGATCTTTACTTTGAAAGACGGATCCATGAACAGGTCATGCCCAGTGCTTTACGTATAGGCATGAAAATGGAAAACCGTAATGCAGTTATTGAGCATCATGGTTATGCAGATCCTGCAACTCTGAAAAAAAAAGCATTGCGAAATATACAGTTACTTCTTGAAGACTATGATGATTCAGCGCCGGATGCTGTAACTACTGTCGAGATTGCTGATTCCTATCAATTGACAGAAGACCATGAGGCCGCCTTGATCTGGTATAAGCGAACACTCGCAATTCCGGAGTGTGAATCCAAAACGCCATCAATTGCCGGTCAAGCACATCTTGGACTTGGTACTATCTACAATCTTCGTTCAGAATACTCAACAGCAATTACTCACCTCAGACGGGCATCAGAGATTTCTCCATGGCGTCCCGATGTTCTTTACAGTTTAGCCGTCGCTGTTGAACAAAACGGCGAACCGAAAAAAGCAGTTGAGATGCTCGAGCAAATGCTTACACTCAAGGTATCTGCTGGTCAGGTTGGTGTGGATTTCAGGGCTGCAAAAATAAAAACATATCTGCGGCTTGTCAGAATTCTTGTCGAACTTGGTAATATGGAACGCGCGGCGGCAATCACCGCAGATTCGCTTGCATCAGAGCCACAACGTCCCGAATTGTATAACTCTGCCGGAAAATTCCTTATTAAATGTGGAAAGCCGATCGACGCACTAAGAACATTTGAAAAAAGTATTGTGCTTGTTAAACAAGGCAATCTTGATGCATATATCGGTCTGTGTATTATTTATATAAAAGCCGGCATGACTCCCAAAGCTATTGAAACCATGGATTCTCTTGCAATTGACTTTTCTGAAAACAATAAGTACCTGACATTCAGCTCCTACCTCAATGGCACAACATTAACATCAGAACAAACAGAAATACTTGTCAATCTCCGGCGTGAGTTCTTTAATGTATTCTGACATCAGTAGTTATTTAAAGGGAAATTCTATTGTGAATACAGTGCCGATTTCCTCTGATGAAACGAAATGTACCGTACCGCCCAGATAACGTTCTGTCAATAATTTGATACTGAAAGTGCCTAATCCCCTACCATTACCTTTTGTTGAAAATGACTTCTGGAATATCTGTAGTTGCACTTCGTGTGACATAGGAACACTGTTTTTTACTGCAACAGTCACACGTTCATTTTTTAAAAAATAGGCAATGGTAACGTTTCCATCAGACAGTGTCGCTTCCAATGCATTTTTCAGCATATTGATCAGTACGCGCTTAAAAATGCCCTGATCGGAAAAACAGCTGATGTTTTCATTAGTAAGTATGAGTATCTCTTTATTAGTACATATCGAATCCATCGAAAGAAATCTGACTGCAGATTCTACTACATCGGAAATATTAAACTCTTCTTTATTAACGACCAGTTCACCGTTTTCAGCAAGCATAAGTATCTTTTGAGAATATATCTCGTTAAATAGCATGCTTGTAGAATTTTTAAGAAGAGAAATCAGATCAATATTCCCGAGAGGATTTTCCTCTATAATATCAAAGCCATTTACCAGCGCAGAAGAGTAATTGAGGATATCATGAAAGAAAATCCGTTCCATCATTCGTTTGCTGTTTTGCACGCTTATATCCTGAAGAATAAGCAAAGCGTATACATCATCATTATACGTTAATGGAATGGTATCAATACGGTATTCAAGTGTTTTCTCACCGAATCCCCTTTTAACCCTGATTCTGGTTTCCTCTGTTGTTTTTTCGTTCCTTGAGAGACTTCCTACGATGGCTTTAAATGCACCACAAACCGTACACCCGTCAGCACTGCCACAACCACCTGATTGTAAGTACGCATTTACACAATTTAATGCTTCACCAGGACGCTCCCCTATTATTTTTTCAATTGACTCCAATTCAAGATGAGTTTTACAGGATTCATTTGCAAATACCACCTGACGTGTCCGGTTTACGATCAAAATATTGACAGGAAGATAATATATAAACGTATTAACAGCAGTATCATGTGAAAAAAAGTAAAAATCAGCCTGAATTCTTTCGGGATGTACCCTTTGATGATCTAATGATTTTATATCGATTTGATTCATGCTTCTGCTTTCACCGGAAATGAATACGGTATGGTTTCTGATAAAACAATGTCCCATTAACATGCATTTGATCTGCACAGATCCATTTTAGAGTATACCGTTTTTGTAATAAAGATACAATCGCTGAATTCAGGACATTCCGGGTGCAAACAATCTGATTCCATTATACGACTGCCTTAAGTATTTTCTCATAACTTTTGCACTATTGCATACAAAAAAATAACATTATTTGGATTTTGAAGAATTACAGGCCGGTTCATGAGATGTTTTTTACTTAATTATTCCAGCAGTGACATAAAAGGGCGTTTCGAAATAACGTTGTATGCAGTTACAGACACTCATACATTTATAAAAATTATCGTTGATTCATTCAGGCCGCTTTTTTTTGTCTCCACCACAATCCCCCCGGAGAAAACAAACGCTGCTACAGAACGAAAAACACTTTCTCTTAAAGCAATGGATGGTACGCCGGTTGATTGTCTCTATTTTTCTACCTATGGAAACGGTATTGAATGCGCGCGAAAACTACGCAGTGAAGGTTACCCGGTTTACGAATCTGATATTCATCCTGTTGACAGATTTCTAATGGAACGTTTTATTTGCGGAAGCTTTGAATGTACTGGCACCATTCAACAAACGGGTAGCCTGCTTATGTCAAAGAATCCTGTATTGCGCGGCGTTGATTTTACACCGGAACTTCAGGTTATGTCTATTGATATCGAGACCAATGCTGCAACAGAACAAATTTACAGCATTGCACTTAGTGGTTGCATTGATAACACCGTTTTCATTGTTGGCCCCCACGTAGAATCGCGTTATACCTATTGCTCTGATGAAAAAGAGTTACTTACACATTTTATTCAATTTGTAAAAAAAGCAGATCCGGATATTTTTATCGGATGGAATGTCATTGATTATGATTTAAGGGTTATTCAATCACGATGTGCTAAACATGGCATTCCATTTGATATCGGCAGAGACCGGTACGCCCGGATTGTTCCATCCAGAAACAGTTCGCAGATGATTGCACGAATTCCAGGACGGCTTGTTATGGATGTTCCTGTTATGTTGCGATCATATTTCTATACTTTCGAAGAATACTCGCTTAATTTTGTTGCATCAGAAATGCTTGGGAAAACAAAAAACATTGAATTGACAGATCAGGACAAGATAAACGAGATAAATCGTCAGTATGCAGAAGATAAAGAGCAGCTTGCTGCCTATAATTTACAGGATGCTGTTCTTACCCTTGAAATTTTTGAAAAAGCAAAAATTCTCCCTAACGCAATTGAGCGGACAAAGCGAAGCGGCCATCTTCTTGACAGATCAATAGGCTCCATTGCCGCATTCGATTATCTCTATTTACCCCATCTTCACAGAGCCGGTTACGTTGCCAAAGACGCACTTGATGCAGTGACATCAACAGAACCGCTCCCCGGAGGATATGTTGTCGAGCCAACCCCGGGCCTCTATCATAATGTCATGGTCTTTGACTTCAGAAGTCTTTATCCGTCAATCATCTCGACGTTTAAAATTGATCCATTAGGCTACATTGTCAAGGACCAGGATACTGTCACAAATCCATCAGGTACACATTTTTCACGTGATACAACGATACTACCGAAGATCATCCTTGAGCTTCTTGATGCCCGTGCGGCTGCAAAAAAAGCGGACAATCCCTACCTTTCTCAGGCGATCAAGATTCTGATGAACAGTTTTTATGGTGTGTTAGGAGCGCAGAATTGCAGATTTTTTTCATCCGCGCTGGCGACATCAATCACAAAAACCGGACAGTATATTTTAAAAACGATGATAGCATACATTGCCGATACTACACCGTATAAAGTTATCTATGGTGACACCGACTCTCTTTTTGTCCATGCCGGAATAACTATCACGGAACATCCTGACACAATTGGATTACGTATATCTACTGCTGCGACAGAATGGCTATCGCAGTATATCAGGAACACGTTTAACACGGAATCTCATCTGAAACTTGAGTATCAAAATACATTTAATCATTTCTTTCTGCCATCAGTGCGTGGTGCAACACATGGAAGTAAAAAACATTATTGCGGAAGCACCGTTACCGGCAATACCATGGAATTGACATTTAAGGGCATGGAATCAGCCCGTTCCGATTGGACTGATCTTGCAAAAGAATTTCAGCATGAACTATACATTCGTTTTTTCAGGTCAGAACCGCTTGACAATTATATATGCGAAATGGTTACAAAGCTCCAGAACGGATATTTCGATCAAAAACTTGTTTACAAAAAAAGATTAAGGAAGGATCTTGTGGATTACACTGTAAACATTCCGCCGCATGTTCAGGCTGCGCGCCTTCTTGATTCACCAAAGCATATAATCCGCTACTATATTACAAAAAGCGGACCTCAGCCAATCGAAAAATTTTCATCACCAATAGATTACAACCACTATATCGATTGTCAATTGCGTCCGATTGCAGATTCAATTCTTGAAACAACCGGTAAATCATTTGACAATATAACAAGTGGTCAGCAGGATCTTTTTGACGTGTGATTGACATGTAGCATGTAGCATGTAGCATGTAGCATGTAGCATGTAGCATGTAGCATGTAGCA
>CAYMGX010000034.1:0-1086 GCA_964390065.1 uncultured Fibrobacter sp.
ACGCAATGATATTATGTCAGATGAAGCTGTCATTGAGCTTAATCAAATAATAGGACAAGTAGCAGTAAGTGTTTTCTTCTAATAACCGTGATAAAACATTAGATTATTCATCTGGAGGATGTATGAACCTTAAATATTTGTTACTAGCTGTCATAGTTACCCTATTGCTGGCAGCCCCATCGTATTCTCAAGTTGCCGTTATTGCTAACAAGAATGTTGACCTTGTTTTAAATACCAATACGCAAGCTTCTGATATTTTTACACTGGAAGTACAGATGTCAAAAAATAATGTCCCGATTGTTGTTTTTAATCTTAAAAGTGGTGAAGTACAGGATAAGTTTTATGCTGCACTTAACAAAACATCAACAGAACTTAAAAAAATCTGGATGAAAGCACAACTCTCGGGCCAAGGTAAAGCGCCGGAATCATTAGAGAACGAAAGTGCAATGGTTGCTAAAGTGGCATCAACACCCGGTGCTGTTGGATATGTCAGTGAAAGTAATGTAACTGCCGATGTGAAAGTATTGTTTGTTATTAAATAGTCAGTTAAAACTCGTACAATCATAAACGTTACATCCGCAAATCATAATAAAAGCGGGTACACATAGTTTAGCGAAACATCATTTATATGTTCGCTAAATTATTTTTTTTATGGTGATAGTGGGATATCATTAATTATAATGCCCGGGGTTTACTATTCAAATACACTTTAAAATAAACTATCCATAAATGTCATATTTTTTAGGAGCGGTTTACTGGATAATCATTTATTTTAGTGTATACCTCTTTTTTATGTGGCTGGTATCATAGTAAACATTAACCTGCAGATATAAGGAACCTTCTTAATGGAATTTACTGTTGATCTTGGATCAAAATCGTATCCAATTATCATAGACAGATCGATCGCGAATCGTATGCCTGATATACTTAAAACTGATTTTCCAAAAAGCAGATTCGCCCTTGTAACCAATTGCACCATCGCAAAACTGTATGCGTCAATGATCAATTCCTGGAAATCATCACTTGATCTTGAAGTGCATGAGATGCCTGATGGTGAACAGTACAAGACAATTGACACATGGGAAG
>CAYMGX010000034.1:1186-20428 GCA_964390065.1 uncultured Fibrobacter sp.
CAGAATGAATTTATCAGTGGTTATGCAGAGCTTTTTAAATACGGATTTATAAGTGGTCGACCCATGTTTGATTTTGTAAAGAACAACAATGACGCAATGCTTAAACGCGAACCGGAAGTGTTGCTTCAGGGGATACTTAAAAGTGTTGAGGCAAAAGCAAATGTCGTATCACAGGATGAGTTCGAAACAAAAGGTCTTCGTGCATTACTCAATTACGGTCATACCTTTGCACACAGCCTTGAACGGTTCTATAATTTCTCCGGAATTCTCCATGGTGAAGCAGTCTTGTGGGGGATGAAATGTGCATATAATCTTGGTAAGCGAATAGGTACTGTTGTATCATCGGATTATTCCATGTTTGAAGCAACGATGGCGTCAATGCCGCTTCCTGCATTGCCAAAAAAGCCTGATCCGGAAACATTATACAGCATGATGTTTACTGACAAGAAAGTCGTATCAGGTAAAGTTCGTTTTGTTGTTCCAACAACTCCGGGCGTCTCTATTGTAAAGGGTGATATTAATTCATCCGATGTCATTGCAACTCTCAAAGAAATATTTGGTTAAGGTAGTAATATGGCAGTAACAACACGTATTGAATACAGCACCATGTGTTTTTCAAGTGCTGATTATAAAGATAAAATTTCGAAAGCATCAAAGTTTGTCGAATCAAATGGTTTCCCCTTTGGTGTACAGCTTCACAACTCTATTGAAAAAGAGCTTTTCATGCAGTTATTACCGTTAGTGAATGATATCGGATTTTCAATTCACTCTCCGGTTTTTGCTCAGTATTTTTTAAACCTCGCAGCAAAAGATTATAACTTTACAAAACAACAAATTGACAATTGTGTACGGTATCTACCTGAATTCAAAACAGAGCTTCTGTTTTTTCATGGTTTTTTCATGACCGATTCTCCAATAATCCAGGATATGAAAAACTACCGCCGTGCGATCCGTGCCGGAGTTGGTGATACCTATTGTCTTAATAAATCATTTATCATGGATCCATCATTTTTTGAAACAGATACTTTTCAAAAATATAAGCAGACCTATTCCACTCATTTGACAAAACTGAAAAACGATTACGCATCATCTGGATTGACAATTGCACAGGAGAATGATTTTGTCGGTATCGGCAGCGGACTTCAGCGGCCACAGGAGATTCATGAACTTATTGATAATCTCTGGTTTGATCTGGGCCACTTCTGGACTGCATCACTGCTGCACGGATTTGACTTTCACGAAGAAGCACTGAAACTGATTAACACAAAAAACATTGTCGGTGTACATCTTAATCATAACCTTATAAAAAAAGGTACTCCTTTGGAAGAGATAAAAGATTCGCATTCCCATTTCTATTACGAAAGCGAAATGAATCTTAAACCGATCGTTCGGCGCCTTTTTGAGAAAAATGTTCCTATTGTCACCCTTGAAATTGTTGATGGCGATCTTGACGATATCAAAACATTGTTCTCGTGGCTGGAGTGAGGAAGTGACATGTGACGTGTTACCATTTTATATGGCGTTGATATAGCAAGCCGGATTTTTCAATGACTTTTGAATAACGTTATTACTGTATTGCCATGATGCGGTCTGAAAATCCGTAACTATAATGCGGATATTCGGCAAAAATCCGCATCATAGTTGCTGATTTTTTTTATGTTATTTTTAGGGTATGAAGTATTAAAAAAGCTATTAATCTCACAGACATCGCATCAAAACGATCATTTTTCCTTTTTGGTCCACGTCAGAGAGGAAAAACATCTTTGTTGCGGAATGGGTGATATTGATGTGCTGCCCTGGAGGGAGTTCCTTTTACCGCTTTGGGGTGAAGCATACTAATACAGCAGGCTGATTTCAAAAGAATATATTCTTTTCGACCAACACGCTTATCACCCGCAACATTAATTTTTTCTTCCCTGTAAAACGCACCATCTTGATATGTTACGCACTTGATAATTGTATAGCTCCTGAGGATCGGAGTTAGTGCATAATCAATCTGCCTCCTTATCAACACCAGATTAGAAAAATTCTATTTTCGCATATGAAATAACCCGGTGACTATCTCACCAGATTCAGAAACAGTACCTGCATTCTGTAAAGACAACTGTTTGTCACTCATATCAAAGGCTTCTACCATTTTAACCTTATTTTTCAAATCATCGGCAAGCCCTGATTTATCTAATGTTACACACGGTGCAAGTATGTGAACAAAAGAAAACCCCTTATGCACCATTGCATCCGCGATTAATCTTGAACATAGCTCATTCTGATAAGCACTTACCCTCGCAACATACGATGCTCCACAATTGATCGCGAATTCAACAACATTTAATGCAGCTTCCGTTTTTCCCTGCGGAGTCATTGTTCCCCGGTGACCTTGAACTGACGTCGGTGATGACTGATTTTTTGTCATGGCATACATTCTGTTGTCAAGACATAATACTGTTATATCAATGTTCTTTTGTGCGGCATGAACAAAATGACCCATACCAATCGAAAACAGATCACCATCACCAGCAGTAACAAGTACATTTGCACCATTATTTGCAAGCTTTGCACCTATAGCCACAGGTATTGCCCGTCCGTGAAGTGAGTGTATCCCGTAGGTATTTATAAAAAAGGGCAGCCGTGATGAACATCCGATACCCGAAACAATAATCGTTTCGGACGGAGCTGCATTTGACAACTCAAGGGCATCAACAATTGCTCCTGATACCTGACGAAATGAACATGCATTGCACCAGGTAACCGGTGCATCGGAAAACATATTCTCTTTATTCGTCATTACGGTGCCTCTTTACAATCAACGTTTCAATTTCAGCTGCACACCGGTCCGGATTCATTGGTTCACCATCTGCAAATGTCAATGATATCGGTGAAATTCCCGTTTCCATCCGGATAAGCCGCGCATACTGCCCGCTTGCATTAGTCTCCGGAAGAAACAAAAGATAGCTATGTTCAACAAGTTTATTCAGTGCATCCTGACAAACAGGAAACACAATCTGTGAATACATCGCAGCGATTAAAAAGCCTTTATCACGCAGTTTCGCGACAGCCTCTTTAACCGCCATGCAATCTGCGCCCCATGCAGTTATGGAAAAATCAACCGAACTTTTTATCGTCGTATCAATATCATACTCTATTAGATGAGCATACTCTTTTTCGATCATCGATGTTTTTGATTGACGCCTCGCGACCTGATGTGTTCGTTCAGCAGCATTTTCAATTGGATAACCCGACTGATCATGTTCCAAACCCGTGATACAATAGATTCCTTTTGAAATCACAGGTCCCGGAAGGACGGGATTCACTATGTTGTCATCAGCATATCGTTTAAACCGCTGTGTTTCCCGTAATGTTTTTCCAGTATTTCGTGACACTGATTCTATTTTGTTTTGTAAATCTGATGATGTAATAGAGCAATTCCCCTGCGCAAGAGCACAGGAACTTAGAACAATTACCGGGGATGCATAGCGTTCCGCCATAGTAAATGCATCAATGGCTGTATAATAACAATCCTTTACCGATGATGGAGCAATGACAATCCGGTGTTCTTCACCATGACCACCAAACGCAGCGGCAAGAAGATCCTCCTGGCCGTGATGCGTTGGGATACCGCTTGATGGTCCCGCGCGCTGGACGTTGACAATCACGGATGGCACCTCGGCAGTTGACAAATAACTAATAAATTCCTGCATCAGAGTAAACCCGGGTCCGCTTGTTGCGGTCATTACCTTTACACCTGCAAATGATGCACCGGTGATTGTACCAATAGCTGCAATCTCATCCTCTGCCTGATATACTGTTCCTTGTACTTTTGGAAGTTCCAGAGCCAGATAATCACCGATCGTTGTCGCTGGTGAAATAGGATACGATGCAAAAAAACGGCATCCTGCTTCAAGTGCACCTTCAGCAAAGGCCGTGTTGCCATCAAGTGAAACAAGACTGTTTTGTTCGTTACTTAACTGATACCGCAAATCACCGGTAAAAACACTCTTTGCAAATAAGAACCCTTTCAAAATATCACCTTGAATACTCTGAACACTTTGAGGATTATCAGAATAGTTTTTTTGCAACACCGGAATATTTGATGGAGGCTTGATATGTAAAAGATACGATATCATTCCTGTAAAAAAACAGGGTGCAGATACATATTTATGTGCTGCTTTGTCAAGTATAATAAGTGTAACATCATCGTTTACTTCCGGCTCACAGTCAAATACAAACACAATTTTATTGTCATTGTTCTTATGCTGTAAACAAGTAGCATCTCCGGAGAAATACGCTTCAATGGAGCAGTCTCCAACAGGACTTACAATTGGTGTATTACTGAACGAGAGCTGGGCACGTACGGTTCCTGAACGAATTGATGATGGTATGCTTTTGTAAAGATAGCTGAAAATCCCTAAACTGGATGCTGTTTCATGCAAACACTTTGCAGCCGAAATGATTCTGTCTCCGGCAGTACCGCTCATTAAAATTCTCACTATTTCACCTCTCATAGTTGCAAAAATGTATTATGCCACAACTCTTTTAAATCTTTTAATAACATCTGTGTCTATATATAGTGAACCCGAAATAAGAAGGTGCTCACTAATTTTCAGAGCTTATTATATTGATCATTAATACAAATGGCATACATTTATAGCCTCCGGAGGTATCCGAGATGAGATTTCTCAAATCAGTATCAGTAGCGTTTACAGTACTTACACTGCCGTTATCCTTTTCAAATCAAGTATTTGCACAGTCATCATACAACTACGCTGAAGTGCTTCAGAAATCGATGTGGTTTTACGAAGCACAACGCAGCGGACCGCTTGATCCTGCAACAAACAGGGTGGAGTGGCGCGGATCATCGGGTGAAAAAGATGGCTCCGATGTCGGTAAAGATCTCACCGGTGGATGGCTTGATGCCGGTGATAATATGAAATTCAATTTCCCGATGGCTTCAGCAGCTACACTTCTTGCATGGGGAGGTCTTGAATATGGTGATGCCTACCGTAAAATCGGGCAATGGGGGTATCTGCTTGAAAATCTAAAGTGGGTAACCGATTACTTTATCAAATGTCACACAGCAACTGATGAATTTTATGGTCAGGTTGGTGTTGGAATGACCGATCATGTTTGGTGGGGAGCACCGGAAGTATTTCCCAAGGAGCGTCCCGCATTTAAAATCAGCGCATCAAAGCCGGGTTCTGAACTTGCTTCTGAAGCCGCTGCAACACTTGCTGCTTCGTCAATACTTTTCAGGGCAACAGATGCATCATATGCAGATCTCTGCCTCAAACATGCAAAAGAGTTGTATGCATTTGCAGATAAAAACAGGGGTCTTTACCATGAGGCAATCACGGATGCCACTGATTTTTATAAATCCTGGAGCGGGTATGAGGATGAGCTTATCTGGGGAGCACTGTGGCTCTATATCGCTACTAAAGATGAATCATACTTAACAAAAGCAGAATCAAATTACGACAAACTGCCAAAAGAACCGCAAAGCGAAACTCCAAAGTATAAAGAGGCTCTTTCCTGGGATGATAAAACGTATGGTTGTTATGTGCTTCTGGCTAAAATAACTAACAAACCACGCTACCATGAAGACACACAGCGCTGGCTTGACTGGTGGAGCCACGGATATTCAGTTCGTCAATCTGGTGGATCAACCTGGAGCGAAAATGAAGGTATTGCCTATACACCAAAAGGTCTTGCCTGGATACGTGAATGGGGTCCAATACGCTATGCATCAAACACCGGATTTGCAGCAATGGCATATTCTGATTGTAAAGATGTACCGGCTGATAAAAAAGATCTTTATTACAAATGGGCAAAAAGTCAGGTTGACTTTGCTCTTGGTGATAATGAAAAGGAACGCAGCTACGTTTGCGGTTTCGGGGTAAATCCGCCAACAAAGCCGCATCATCGCAGTATGCATGGTCCGTGGCTTGACGACAACGGAAGGACTCCGGTAAATTCACGTCATGTTTTATTCGGAGCACTTGTTGGCGGTCCTGGCAAGGATGGCTCGTATGCTGATGATCGTGGTGAATATGTCAAAAATGAGGTTGCAACCGATTACAATGCAGGTTTCAGTTCCTTACTTGCGCGTCTTGTAAAGGATAACAATGGTGCGCCACTTGCAAATTTCCCGACTCCACAGGTACGCGATACTGAATTTGTGGTTGATGCAAAAATTAATCAGGCCGGAGACCGTTATACTGAAATTGCGGCAATACTTCGTAACAGAACAACCTGGCCTGCTCGTTACTCACCTAACCTTAAGCTTCGGTATTATGTCAACCTTTCAGAGGTTATAGCTGGCGGATTAAGCATTTCTGATGTTACTGCTGAATTCAAAAGCTGTGGATTATGTGATAACCCTGCGACAGTAACACCGCTGATTCAAAGCTCAACCGATCCGGATATCTACTATACAGAGATATCGCTCAATGATGAAAAAATATTCCCGGGTGGTCAATCTGCTCATCGTCGTGAAGTACAATTTAGAATTGGACTCAATGATAAGGCTCCTCAAAAGCTTTGGGATCCATCTAATGATTATTCCTATAGCGGGCTTACAAATATGATTGATTCTGCAAATGCAAAACGGATGCCGCTTTACGAAAACGGAGTTCTTGTCTGGGGTGAGGAACCGGATGGAGAAAAATTCAAGCCGGCAACCTGGGATATGCCTTCATTTACAGAACCGAAATATGCAGCATCAACATGGGATGAATCACTTTTTGCAGGTAAAGGTTCCACTGATGTCAAACAATCATGCAACGTTGCAGGTAGCAAAAGGTTCTACTCGCTTGCTCAGCAGGGAAATGTCCTGAAAGTTTCTCCACTTGAGAACGTTCGTGTATCACTTTTCGCGCTTGACGGAAGCAGGATCGAATCCTTTAATGTACTTAAAAACGCTCAACGTACAATCAACCTTTCAACAAGAAGCTCATCGGCAGTTGTACTTGAGGTGGCATCAGAGAAAAAATCTGATTTTCAGGTGATTTATCTGGCGAAGTAGTAATTTCAAGCAGTAGTCGATTCTAAAAGGTCAGCCTGTGAAAAGACTGGCCTTTTTTTTGTAATCTCAGCAGTTCGAAAATTGACAAAAAAGCTTATTTGAATTCTGAATATAATCCCTAATACTTTGATTTATAAGAAATATTGTAGTATACCTGATGGTTACTGTATCTGTAATTCGATTTATTATCGCCCTGTTGCCATAATAACACGTTCCCCCCCGCTAATGTCGTTAAGTTAAGATTGACACGTGAGACACGCCCCCGCAGGGGGACTTGAAGAGCAGAATAGCTTGTTTAGCCTATTTCTTCAAGTCCCCCCTGCGGGGGCGAGCTTCATAACAACTTCGTAACTTTTTTTAAAAAAATTTCGTTTGAGGTATTGACATACATATTTCAATGAAGTATCTTACTTGTACCTACATAATAATCCTCATTGCAAGGTCCTCTTGCAGACAATTTGGGTGAAGCGGAAGGCGTCAGGTAGTAATACCTGGCGCTTATTTTTATAGCTACAAATTTGACTTATTTACCTATTTTCAAGTATTTCAATTCCAACCAAAAAGTGCATTATAGTGCACCATTCTATTTATATCATTGTAAAAAGAAGATAATTCATTAAAAAGTGTACTTAAATGCACTTTTTATATGTATTAGCACTGAAAGGATCATATATTTACAGTATTGGGTAAAATATTGCACTTTTTTATGGAGTTATAATGACTGTCGAGCAGATTTTACAAACAATACGTCCAAGACGGCAGCTGCTTAAAATAACCCAGACAGATCTTGCTGAACTTTCCGGTGTATCTCTGCGTACAATCAAGGCACTTGAAGAGGGAAAAGGAAACCCTACTATTGAACTATTGTTAAAAGTGCTAAACGTGCTCGGACTTACTCTTACTACTGCAGAGAGAGTACATAATGAATAATAAAGGTCTTGTCTATTATAACAATGTACTTGCAGGAACAATTGAGTACCGTGATAAAGAATACATATTTACCTATGATCTGTCCTATTTCAGCAATCAATCAATGCCATCAATAGCGATCTCTCTTCCCAAAAAAAAAGCAGAATACCGATCTCCTGTTCTGTTTCCTTTTTTGTAAATAATGGTGATGCACATCTGAAAAATTTTTCTCTTTTTCGTGATCCAGTCCTGAATTCTTTTGTATTGACACCTGCATACGATCTGCTTAATACCAGACTGCATCTGCCAAATGAATCTGAAATGGCGCTTGATCTGTTTGATGCCGATTTTGAAACCGAAAGCTATCAGGTCAATGGTTTTTACTGTCGCGATGATTTTGAAGAATTTGGAATTCGTATTGGAATACCTGTAAAAAGAGTTCATAGAATCATTGATGATTTTACCAGTCGCAGCAAAATGGTAAACGACCTGTTATCCCGATCATTTCTTGATAACAAATGCAAAATTGCCTATTCAGAAATGATTGACAAAAGAGTCGCAGCTCTTCAGTATTCCTATAAAAACAGTGAGCATTACAAAAATAGACGTGTGTGATTTTAATTTCTGTACATATGAATTATGTCAATCCTGAAAGGGCGGAATAACCATGATATTATGACTAACGGCAACAGCTGCCTGATCAATCATAATATCAACATCCAACCATGTTTTGAGAACTGGTCGGTTACTTTTCCGGTTGTGTCAATGGAACCCCGGCGCGGTCACAGGAATAGAAGACTCTGTAGTCCGGGTCGGCGGGGAGGCCTTTTTTTTCTACCCAGTCGGCTGCAGCGCAGGATGGGCGGCAGCAGTCCTCCATGGTAGTGGTCTCGTACATTTTGCCGTTGGAGCCCTTCTTCCAAAAGGAAGCATCTTTTGCAGCCTGCTCGGCGGTGACGAGTCCGTCTACCTTTGGCAACCCCTGATCCAGTAGCTTGAGGCCGGTAACCCGGGTGATGGCTTCAGGGCATTCCACGCGGCGTACATAGACAGACCAGTTGGCATGGTGCAGTGATTTAGCCTGATTGGCTTCAATACAGGACTTTCTCGCATATTCGGTAATCTTCGGATCGGCATGAGTAATCTTGTTGCAGGTTGCTGTTACTTTATCCTGACACTTCTCTGACGCGAGGCTTGAATCGGTGACCCACTGATACTGGTTTTTGCACTCGCTCCAGTGGGAAATCGGTTTCACACCGCCGGAGTGGCCACCCTCCTCTGGATAGGCTTCATAGAGGTATTGCCCGGAAGTAGAAGTTGCTCCGAGCCCCGGTCCACAGCCGTTGTGAGCACCGAATCCACCACCGCCCATATAGATGTCAAATGTGTTTCTTGTAGCTGCAGTGTTGAAACTCTGAGCGATAATCGGTTTGGGAATAGGTACCGCTGATGCCGGATTGCTGACATTGTCAGGATTCAATTGAACCTGCCGCTCGTTATCCGGGCTCGGCCAGGCATAAATCATCTGGTAACACTCGCCACAGGTACTCATCTCATCACCGTCGATGAACCCGAAGTCAGCGTCGTGGCCCACAACTGCGTAAAGATACTCTTCATTGCCGTCATCAAGAGCAGCCTGAAGCATCTCCGGGCTGTGGAGCATAAATCTCGGACATATAAATGTGACTGCTGCACCGGGCTTCGACACCTGGCTCTCGCTGCATGCGTTGATGGTAGCACAGACGCCACCGCATGCCGATTTGGGATCGCCCGGTATACAGTTCGGGACATAATCCCAGGCGTTGCAATAGCTCGGTGGCGGCAGACGATAGGAGACCCCGGCTTTTTTCAGAGTGATATCATGTGGTCCTGATGTATAGGATTCGATGGCTACAACAGTAGTTTGATAACCACTTTTAGTGACTTTGATAGTGTCGATCACAGCACTCATCTTGGCAAGGTTTCGCGAAGTTTTACTATCCCCTTTAGAGACTGAACCTGTATGACCAGCGACACCAGCCATGACCGGCAATTTAAAATATGCCACAGTGCCACCGATATCGGCCTTTATCAATACTATTTTCTGCGACAAAGACGGTCTTACCGGGTTTATGGTATGATTCCCGGACGGGAGCTTTTTATCAGTTATATATTCAATGAAAGTTCCATCGAGCTGGTAAAGACTGATCTTTACATGAAGATTTGGTTCATGAATAGAAATAGTCAGCAGACCGTTTTGAAGAGCAGCCGAAAAAGAACCATTTTGAACCCGCTGTAATCTTACGGACGATGACAATTCAAATTGCCAATTACCAGAGGCATCCGTAATCGTGGATTTACCGGCTTTGACCAGTTGTACAGTCGCACCCTCAACACTTGCCCCAGCCCCGTCTTTAACCGTACCTGAAAGTGTCTGAGATGAAACTGACAGGTTGAACAGGAAAACAATAATTAAGAAAAAACAATTAAAACGTAACTTAATTTGCATTTGGTACCTCAATGATCGTGTAACAGCCGAAGCCTTTTTTTAGATTAAATAATTACAACATAATAAAACTAAATTATAACTTAATTATAACCAAATAATAACTGGACTATACATAAATATAGCCAAATTATAGCCAAATAGTAACAGTTATTAGATAAACAATTTTAAAACTTCAGGAGCTTTATCATCTACAGACACACTTTAAATTGTCTCTGGTGAATACAAGTAAGTAAAGCTATCGAGTTCCCTTCATATTTAAAAACATAATGGGTTGACGAGACATGGTTATTCCAACTATTTTACGTAAACATTGCATTTTTGTTAAATAAGACAACTGAATAAACACAATAAAACGCAGACTTTTGCTGTTTGATAAGGCAACAAATATATTACCGTCTGATACGTTATTGAATTCAGATTAATTTCAACTTTCAGGAGAGATGCCCGAGTGGTTGATGGGGGCGGTCTCGAAAACCGTTGTGCTGGGTAACTGGCACCCAGGGTTCGAATCCCTGTCTCTCCGAAATAACAAAGGGAACAATGAAATGTTCCCTTTGTTATTTCGGAGAGACTTTCCGTGCAAGGATCATTCGACCACCGAACGGTAGTGAGGTAGCGGCGAGGCTTTGGGAGCCAATCCCTTTCCCGCATACCACGTTATTAACTAACGCAAAATGTTCCCTTTGTTATTTCGAAGAGACTTTCCGTGCAAAAACCGTTCGACCACCATAAGAAAAATTACTTGTCACCTGTCACTTGTCACTCGTCACATCCTTACCCGAGCGAAATGTCTTTATATCACGCGACATATCATTGATATCCTTACGGACCTGATGTATTTCGGGGGTATTAAGTTTTTCAATGATTGCCAACCGTTTCTCAAGTTCTTCAATGCGATTTTCAAGACGATTTGCTTCGAATGTAATCCAGTATACCACCTCATTGTGTACTTCTTCATACACCGCATTTCGCATCACCAATTCCGGAGAAATTTCAGCGGACGTATCAAGAAGATTATCATCAGGATCATCGTTTGCCGTAGTGTCAACCATGGTAACTGATGCGTCTTTTTTTGTCATTGCTTTATCAGGTGTCAAACCAACAGAACCAGTAAATAATTCCAGTGGATGTGACCTGGTTTCATCATCGTGCTCTGTAATCATAAGTGAATCGTCAGTATCTATTGTTGAATCCGTTTCATCAGAGGTATCAACAACTATGTTATCCGTATCATTTTTAATTTCATAATCTTCGTTTTTAGGATCACTCATTTTGCTTTCCGATACCATAGTGGATTCTCTCAAATCCGGCATCGATAATTGTATTGTTTCTTCCTCAAAAGGCCTGGTGCTTACTTTGTATGCATTTAGTTCTTCAGGATCAATCTCTGGAAGTGTCAGCCCCTTTTCTTTCTGCACAGTACGTTTTTTAAGTAGCACATATACTGCAACAAACAGAAACAGAAGTGACAACAGAAGTGTTACAATAATCGTAACCGGTGCATGCTTTTTTTCCGGTACAGGTTCCAGAAAATCTGACTTGTAAACAATCGGTGCCGGTATCGTATCTTTTGCATTGTTTATTACAGTATCAGATCCCATTAGTTCCTTTTGTTTTAGAGTATCCATAGCATCTGTCGGACTTGAAACCGCCTGAATACTATCCTGATTTTGTGTATGAATGATGATATTCGAGATTGATGAAAGTGAAATAGTATCTGCCGTAATTGCACCAATTGTCGAATATTTCTGCTTATATACGACCTGACTATTTAGAAACAAACCTACTGATGCCTGCGTATCGACAGTTGCCATCGAAAGTATTCCGGATGGTTTTATCTTTGCAGTTATCACACCGTTAAAAACAGAATCATTCGCAATAATCGGCCATGCCCAAAATAAAAATGTCGTACCCGATGAATCACGGGTTGTACCATAATATGATGACTTTTTATTCTTTGCATGCAAAAACCATCGTTGGTCAGATACATCTCTCATCTTAAATTCGCTATTATCCGATGAAATCTCATTGATAACCATTCCATTTGAATTGATACGCATCAGAGTCGCAATTGATGGTATTTTCCTGAGTACTGTTTTAAAGAATGAATTCATGGAATCAACACCCATTGTGCCGATCCTTTTCGTTGATGCAATCCCACTGAACCGTTCATCCATTTTTCTGATAATCGTTGAAATATCACTTGCATCAGATGCAAATGTTTGAAATGGTATAATCAATACCAAAAGAACCTGGCACTTTTTTAAAAATTCAGGAATCGGGAAAAACAAGCGCATTGCAACTCCATTAAGAATTATCATACAAGCATCAGTAACTTGGCAACACAGTCCACCACAAAGATAAAAGAATAAATAACGCCATTGGGATTACTACTTCAATGTATCAGGGTTTTTAAACTTTATGTTGTATCTGGCTAAATATAAAATCAGGCCAATTAAAAAAAAGTAAAATGTGTACTATACTTACAGGTAATAGTATTTTATTGAAAGCAGTTCAGTTGTATTAAGAATGTAAATAAAATCCATAAAGGATCTTGCTATGGAAATCAACACAAAAGCACCGGTTTTCAGTCTTTTCAATGCTGCGAATAATGAAATTTCGCTTGAACAATATATCGGGAAATGGGTTGTGCTATACTTTTACCCCAAAGATAACACTTCCGGGTGCACCCGGGAAGCAATCGATTTTTCGAATCTTAATTCAAAATTCTCCATTGAAAATGCCGTTATAATTGGTATAAGCCCCGACTCACAGAAATCACATGCCAATTTCATTACCAGGCAGTCACTGACCATTGAATTACTGAGTGATCCCGACCATGCAGTAGCAGAGATGTACGGTGTATGGCAAAAAAAGAAATTATACGGAAAAGAGTATATGGGTATTGTCCGTTCAACATACCTTATAGATCCTGATGGAATTATTCGGGAAACCTGGAACAAGGTCAGTGTTGCACAGCATGCTGAAACTGTTTTTGATACACTTTGTACACTTAAGAGGTAATCAAGTAGCCATGTCTTTATTTACAAATACTCAGGAATTTATTCCTAAGCTGCCGAAAATCAATTTTGGTAATTTCCCCACGCCGCTTCAAAAACTTGATTCTATAGGAAAGCGGTTTTCCCGTAATAACCTTTATGTAAAATGCGACAACTGCAGTGGTGACTTATATGGGGGAAATAAAGTAAGGAAGCTTGAGTATCTGCTGGCTGATGCACAAAAGCAAAAGGCGAAGCGTTTAATAACAAGTGGCTTTATTGGTTCGAATCATGCATTGGCAACTGCACTATATGGCATTAACAATGGATTTAATGTTACACTTACATTGTTTGGTATACAAAAAGGAGATCACGTTTGTCATAATCTTATCGCGGATTATCAATCTGGTGCTGACATTGTGCACTATGAATCATTCGATCAGTATCAACAGGACCTTCCGCGACTTCTTGAATATTATGAGCGCCTTGATGGCGCAGCACCATATCTCATCCCCGCCGGAGGTACATCACCAATCGGAGTTGCCGGATATATCAATGCAGCCTTCGAACTGAAAGCACAACTTGACACTTTGAACATCAGCGGACCTGTCAGGATTTTTGTCCCTTTCGGTACGATGGGGACTGTAGCTGGTCTTATCTTGGGTTTAAAAGCATCAGGTATCAATGGCTCTGTTATTGCAGTGTCTGTTGTCCCCTCTTTTGTTGCAAGCAGAAATGCACTTATTGATTTGCTTAATGATAGTATCCGTTTGTTTACATCGTTAGATTCATCATTTTCAACAATCCATATATGTGATGATGATTACGTGATCGATACTACACAGTTTGGTGAAGGTTACGGGATAAGTACTACAAAAACTGATCAGGCAATTGAACTATTCAAACAACACGAATCAATTACTCTTGATCCGGTCTACAGCGGAAAAGCAGCTGCATCATTTTTTGACAATATCGCAAACGCTAAAAATAATGATTGCTGTATTTACTGGAATACAAAAAGTTCAGTACCATTTACACATTTGGAGAATTTAAGGCCGCTGCCTGATTGGCTGCTCAATCTGCTTGAACGTTGCAAATAAGAGGCAACCATTGATTTTCAGTACGGTAATACATGTGCTGTAACTACAGATTCTTTATCGTCGTGCCTTGCAACTACAGATTTGTCAATAACAGTAATTGTTTAATGAACTTTTTTCTGTTCGGTTGATAACAAATCAAGAATTTTCTGGTTCAGCTCTTTTGCATTATACGGTTTGGGCATCGAAGCTGCGAAACCATAACTGGAATAATTTACCATTACCGGATCGTTAATATACCCGCTTGAAATAATAACCTTAATGTCCGGATCAATTGCAATAAATTCATTAACAATTTCTTTCGGACCCGGTTTACTTGATATCGTAAGATCCATAATTACCATTGTAAATGGAAGCTGATTATCATAAGCATTTTTAAAATACATAAATGCAGTTGAGTAATCTTCTGCAAGACATACATCATGACCAAGATGCGTTAAAAGCTGACCAGTACTTTGCAATACAACTTTTTCATCATCAATAAAAAGTATTTTACATCCCTTACCCTGAGATTCATCGGAATCATCATCAAACTCACATGAATCAGTGCCCTCAATTGCAGGAAGATAGATAACAAATGTTGTACCAACACCTAACTGTGATGTTACCACAATATGTCCACCATGCTGTTGTACAATAGTATACGCTGTTGTCAGACCAAGTCCGCTGCCATTACTACGGGTAGAAAAATAGGGATCAAAAATTTTCGGCAGTATGTCATCAGGAATTCCGGAACCCTGATCGGTAACACTGATTTTAATGTAATTTCCAAATGTCAAGGGCAGTGATGGATTAATACTGTCAAGGGTAAAATTTTCTACATTTACAAAGATCACACCGCCATCAGGCATCGACTGGTCTGCATTCTGGATAATATTGTTAAACACGCGATCGATTTGCCCTCTGTCAACATTTGCTTTTAATAAAGTTTCCGAAACATGAAGTTTATATTCACACCTGGAATCTTTCAGATAAAAACCTATCGAATTTTCTATAAGTTCCTTGATTGATGTTTCCTCTTTATTGATTACATCGTTTGTCGCAAATGTAAGCAATTGACGCGTAAGAATAGATGCCTGAAATGCAGCTTTTTCTGCTGTTGTAATCATAGTGTATGTTTCAGATTTACTGTCAATACCCATTTTAGCCATAAATAAATTAGTGATAATTCCCGTTAACAGATCATTGAAATCATGCGCAATACCACTTGCCAGCAGACTGATTGACTCAAGTTTCCGGGCCTTAAACTGTTCCTCCTCAAATTGAAACCGTTCAGTGATATCACTAAAAACAATCACATATCCACTAATAATATCATCCGAATCTTTTATGGATACGCCCGTTTCGTTAATAATAAACTCTGTATCACCTGAAGATATAAGGAAAGACTGTCTGCCATACAGGGAAAAATACGGATTATTCGCAATCTCATGGAAAATATCATGCTCATGTAATTTCTTATTGTCAAACTGAACCGGTTTATAGATTGAATCAAGTGAGACACCGATTACATCATTTTCACTGCACCCGATCATCTCACAGGCTGCTTTATTAATCAATACCACAGTCCCATGAACATCAACCGTAATCACTCCGTCGTCAATGGATTTGAGTGTAATTGCAAGCTTCTCTTTTTCTTCTGCAAGTTTCTGTTCCGCTACTGTTCTTACAGAAATTTCATGAAGCAATTGAGCGTTGCTCTTTTTAAGCTCAATAGTCCGCTCCTCGATTCGTTTCTCAAGATCATCATGTGCCTTTTGTAACGTTGCCTTTACTTTTTCACGCTCGGACATATCTCTTGCAATAAATACAAAACCTCTGAATATTGTATTCTCTTTAAGAACAGACCACGATAACGAAATCGGAATCAGCGTTCCATCCTTTTTCTTGAATGTCGTTTCAATATCTGAAATGAAATCTTTCTTTAATAATGTTGTCAGTGTTGTATCCGGGTGTTTTAAGCTGCCGATTATTGAGTACAGGTCAGCACCAATCAGATCTGATTCTGAATAATCAAGCATACGGAGAAGTGACTTATTTACAATTTCTATTTTATGATCAAGATTTACAACCGCAAGAGCATCAGACATTGTACCAATAATCGTGTCTGCAGCCGTTGATGAATTAAGGGAAAAAAGCCGGTGCCGCCATATCGCCCAGCCCACAAACCCTGACATCAGCGTAAATGATGTATGTGTCATATCCGGAACATGTATATCAAGTAAAGGAAATACAAGTTCCGTTACCACACTTGCGAGAAATACTACAAAGATCCCCCAAAGAATATAATGAGCCTGTTTACGCAGTGAAGTATTAATCGCATTACGGGAACAATAAAACAATAGGATCATCGAGAAAATTGCTGTTAGTGCAGCCCAGATTTTTGATGCAAAATATTCTGTTAAATCAGGTGTCTCATAACCCCATCCCCAGGTGTAGTGTGATGGTATAAAATCAATTGACACAATATTAAGTACCGAAAATAATCCTGCCAGCGTATACGTCAAATACAATGAGTAACGGAATACTTTTTTTCGTATATACTTCGAAAATTCAAGTACAAAATGCAGCAGCAAAGGAATTGTGATTGGCCAGAATCCACTAAATGTGATCCAGGTTGCAACCCTATCTGCAGATTCAGCCTGACGAATCTGAAATTGAGTAAACGACCAGAATGAAAATGCAATGCATAAAACAGAAAACATTATTGTGATTGCGCTTTTATGATTTTTTGAGAATACAAAACACGCCAAAGCAAAGCATATTGTAGCAGAGATAAGTGATGATATAATATTGACTGTCATACTGAAATGAATTCCTTTTAGATATCTGCAGGGCATTTATCATGCATACAAACATTATTTTCAAATCGGGAATATAATGAAAAAAACCATAAAGCCAACCAACTATCTTAAAAAGTTAAGAATTGACTTAGAAGTAATTTCCTGAATGCATGTGGATAATTTTAGTAACCACTCATCTATTGAGGATATCATTTTTTTAAAAAAAATCAATACCAAAATTAAAATATCCTGTTATTATCTCTTGAGTTACAGAGAACTGCCCCATAATATGATCTCCGGTTGATTACCATTCATCCATGAAAACGCAAAACGTAGTTTATTATAATGAAGTACTATACCTGTGTGTATTCAATTATCTTTTATGATACACCAGCTGAAATTCCAATTAATCTTTAATAAAATAGTTTTGTTCACGAAATATTTATGATAAAATTGAAGGGCTCGATTCTTTAAGGATTTCAATCATTTACATTAATTATTTTACTGATGATTGTATGAGGTATAAAAGTAATTGAATCATGCGTTTGAATTTAAGTCGGAGTACATCGGCAATAGCATAGTTTAACAGGCAGAAATGGGTATCATGGGAACACAAATACTGATTATAATTCCAACATATAATGAACGTGATAATATAACTCTTATATTGCGAGAGATACGGAAGGTTGTTCCTGATTGTGATATACTGATTGTCGATGATTCATCACCGGACGGGACTGGTGCCTGTGTTACAGAAATTGCTAAAACCACTACAGGAATCCATCTGCTAACCAGATCAAAAAAAGAGGGACTTGGTAAGGCATATATCAGCGGATTCAAATGGGCACTTGAGCGGGATTATAAATATGTTTTCGAAATGGATGCTGATTTTTCACACGATCCAAAATATCTTCCGGATTTCATTGAAGCCATCGCTACTAACGACCTGGTTATCGGTTCGCGATATATTTCGGGTGTTAATGTAGTAAACTGGCCAATGTCACGTTTACTACTCAGCTATTTCGCAAATATGGCAACCCGATTCCTGATTGGTATTCCCGTTAAAGATATCACTGCCGGTTTTAAGTGTTTTAGAAGAGAGGTATTAGAAGCTCTTGATTTTGAGGCTATCTCTTCATCCGGATACTCATTTCAGATTGAGATTAATTTTTTCGCGTGGAAAAAAGGATTTAAAATTTCTGAAGTTCCCATTGTATTCACCGATCGTCAGCGTGGTGTTTCAAAGATGTCATCAAAGATTATTCGTGAAGCCATCTTTTTACTTTGGAAACTACGGTTTACAACTCTGTTTCGCGGGAATAAATAGTGGCTGAAAACAATAATCCGGTTTTAATATCTATTGTCATTGTAAATTACAAGGTGCCTGAGTTTTTAAAAGAAACAATTCGCTCGATTTGTGAAGCTGAGTTATTTGAAAAATCAGAGATTATTGTTGTTGATAATGATTCAAGAGATAAATCCAGAGAGATTATAGCTGCAAATTTTCCCAATGTTATCTGGATTCAGATGAAAAGCAATGTTGGTTTTGGCAAAGCCTGTAACATAGGAGCAAGAAAAGCACAGGGAGAGTATATCCTTTTACTTAATCCCGATACCGTCATCTCAAAAAATACTCTTAGCACCTCAATAGAATTTCTTGAATCACATCCGGATGTAGGATTGATGGGACCGAAGATTCTCAACTCTGATGGCACCTTACAGGAAAGCTGCCACCGCAGTTTTCCATCACCGGCTGATGCATTCTATCATTTAAGCGGTATATCAAAACTTTTTCCAAAAAATAAGCGGTTTGGTAAATACTATCTAACCTATCTTGATCCTGATACGTCCACACAGGTTGATGCCGTGAGTGGTTCGTTTATGTTTCTTAAACGCTCATTATATAACCAGATTGGCGGTTTTGATGAGCGTTTCTTTATGTACGGTG
>CAYMGX010000034.1:20438-34968 GCA_964390065.1 uncultured Fibrobacter sp.
CGTATCAATGATGCCGGTTACAAAGTATGGTACTATCCGGGTACACAAATTATTCACCGTAAAGGTAAAAGTTCATCAAAAGTTAAAATTCGTTCACGAATAGCATTCTACGAAGCAATGGTGCTATTTTCCAAAAAGTACAAAAACCGTCAAAAAGGGTTTTTCCCGGGATGGTTTATTTTTGTCGGTATTTTCATCCAGGCTTTTATTAGTATCGGTGGAAACCTTCTTAAATTTATTACACCCGCTATAATCGATCTGTTTATTATTAATTTCGCTTTGTGGGCAAGTCTGACACTGCGTTTTGGTGCATCAGTATCACCATATGAATCAACAAACCCGATTCATATGGTGATAGTGCATGCTATGCTGTCAAGTTGCTTTCTTGGAATGTTTATATATAATGGTGTGTATCAAAAACGACAATACACAGCCTCAAAAGCATTTATTTCCGGCATTATGGCATCCGTGCTTTTTATGGCTATAATATATTTTATTGATTCATTGGCATTTTCTCGAATGGCCTTTGGTATCTCTGCGGTGGCGATCTCAATCGTCCTTGTTTTCTGGCGTGAAGTGATACCCCAGTTGGTTCAGACGCTGAAATTAGTCCTGTATTCACCGACCACGGTAATTATTATTGGAAACGGACCGGTTTCTGAGTTGGTGATCCATGATGCAGAAGAGCACAGATATGGAAAAATCACTGGCATAGTCTGGACAGATTCTCTTGGCAAAAAACCGGGGGAGTATGAGGGTTACCCAGTGCTTGGCAACTTTGTCGATTTAAAATCAATTTTGAAAAAATACCCTGTTGATGTTCTGTTAGTATCCACATCACATCCATGGTACTCGACAATAATTGACACTCTTTCATCTATGAAAATCAAGAATCTTAATATCCAATGGGTTCCTCATGAGTATTTCAACCTACCGATCGAGCAAATCCCCAAACCAGTTCCACTCAGGGATTTTTCTGTTTAGTGATGTACTGATATTTTTTGACTTAAATTTTTGTCTTTGCCATTTTTTTAACTGCCAATTCAAAAACTTGGTCAACAGTAATTCTCCTGAAATATAATTCTTTATTTTTTGAGTCGATTTTATACGTACCAAAAATCCGTACATCAGGTGTATAAATATCCTGATCAGCCCAAATAAATTCAACATTCTCTCGTTGCGGTTTAAGTGATACCGGTGAAGTAATCCCGAACAAACAAATCATATTATCATTAAAACATGATGCGAGATGCATCAAACCACTATCGTGACAAACAACCAGGTGAGCTTTTCCAATTGCATAACCACTTTGCACCAAACTTAATTTGCCGCAAACATTAATAATCTGATTTTTATTTTCTTCATTAAGAGTTGTTATTATTTTTTGAACTATCAAATTATCTGTATCATTTCCTACAAATAGTACCTTATAACCATTTTCAATTAGCTTTTTAGTCAATTCGATGTAATTTTCCATAGCCCAGCGTCTGAATGGTTCATCACCAACACCAGGATTTCGGGCACCCCCAGGTAACACGCAAACCAATTTTGTAGATTTAGTAACTAATAAATCAACATCCTTTTTCTCATCTTCTTTAATAAAAATTTCTGGAGTTAAATCAGCACCAGAGATTGACCACGGAATTAAATCAATATAAAAAAGCGAATCATGTTTTTCGGCAGTGTAGCGTATCTTTTTTGTTAAAACAACAGATTCCCACCATCTTCGCTTAAAACCAATATAATCACTACTTTTTATAAATAATCTAATCAAATAAGTTGATTTCCAGCTTTTATCAAAAATAAAAACATGGGAAAACCTTGTTTTTCTGAGTCTTAAGATCTTTGCAAGAAGATCTTTGCTATCAGAATAAGCATGAATTTCATCAATATGGGGATTATTGTGAACCACACTGACATTGTGTTTACTTAACAACATCTGTATGGCCAGTTCTGGCCGGGTCTGTTTTAGTACTCTAAAGAAAGGTGTTTGAAGAATAACTTCACCTATACCTCCTTTTGAAAGAAATACTATAAGGATATTTTTTTTGACCACTTTATGATTTACCATATTGTCTATCATTGATTTCAATCCAACTCCCAGACATAAAATATAATTAAAAATTGCAAAACCGTTTATAGATATGTTATTTTGTTATACTAAATGAAGTCTTTCTCTATCACGTTTTAAGGTATATGATGATTGTAAACAATGAAAAGAAAAATGTTCTATTTACACTATTTTTAATTCTTGTTGCAAATCTTATTTTGATACACTGTTTTAATTTGGATTATGCAATTACCGATGGTGATGGCGATAAGGATTTTTATGTCAAAGAGCTCCCGAATCTAATCAAGAATGTACAAACAACTCTAACCTACCCACTATTTAGAACAATCCAGCCATCCCTTGCTATATTACTTTCAACAATGGCTTCGGGCATATCTGTTGAATTTGCAATGAAAACAGTTTCGTTTGCTGCATATCTTTTTTTGGTTTTATTTTTTGGAGTTCTATTTACGAAAGATAAAATAAACAAATTACAACTATTTATACTTGTACTATTTCCTGTCTTTATTGTTTACCAGACATCATATCATGTCGAATCCTTATTCTATTGCCTATGCTTTCTCTATTGTTTTCTATGGGAAAAATTTGCAGTTACAAACAAGACCATTTATCTTGTCTTTTGTGGGGTATTAGGAATTATCGCACTATTAACAAAAGAAGCTTTTTTTATTTTTTATTGTTTTAGCATTCTTTACACCTTGATTTTTTACAAAAAAAGAACAGTCATATATGCAGTTTGCTTGATTCTGGTTTATATTCCTGCTTTTTATATTAATTATTACTGGTTTTTCGAAACCAAACAATCGTTACTCATTCATACATTGCCTGATTCAGTCATCTCAATCCGTTATGGACCTTTTGAAAAAATACCGGATCTCAAGTCAATTGTTCATATCGGTTTTGCATTTCTAATGACGTTCTCAAGTTTCGGAATATACCTTCTTTATCTCTCGTATAAAAGTTTTACAAAAAAAGAAAATCTTTTTTTAGCATTCCTTATTTTTTGTTCAATTGGATTAATGTATAAGATTGGCGGATTTGGTTCAAAATATATTTTCCTGATAATGGGCCCATTTCTGTTTTTATTAATTGGAAAAATTAAAAAACGTTGTAGCAATTATTATATATTGCTTCATTATTTAGGTACTGTATTTTTGATTGCTTTGTATTCATGGATACATATTAGCCATTTAAAATTGTAAAATCCCTTCTATTTCTTTAATATTATTTAAATGGTTATTTAATGAATTCTTTATAAATGTTATATGTAGATTCCATTTGACATCGAATTGAATGACTATCTCTTTCCATAATTAATCTTTTTGATTCTTCTTCAAGATGTGTTCTGTTATTATATACTTCTATTAGTTTCTTAAAAAGATCGGTTTGATCATTATTTTTAAATAACCATTTTTCCGGAATTATTTCTGGTACTCCACCAGTATTTGAACCTAAAACAGGCAATCCCATTGCATATGATTCAATTATTACCATAGGATTGTTTTCCTGCCAGATTGATGGAAAAATCATCAGATGCATTTTTTTGTATAAATCAATTTTAGCATTCATGTCAAGAAATCCAACGTAATTAACATTAGAAGAAACTTTACATAAATTCTCAATTTCTTCTTTCATTATCCCTTTACCAGCAATATTAAACTCAATCGACAACTTTTTTTCTATACACATTTTAATAATAGAGATCAACAAATCGACACCCTTGTGATATGTCAGTGCCCCAATAAAACAAACTTTCAAAATTCCCTCTTTGAAAGATTTTTTCTTCAACAATATTTCTGTCAATGGAGTTCCATTTTTTATAATCTTGCATGGGATCTTTCTGAAATTTTTATTAAAATTTACTTGAGATTTGTAACAAAAACTTGATGGTGAGATAAAAGTTTTTACACAATGTTTTATGAAGTAAAAAAGGATAACACTCCGTAGTATACAAAAAAAGGATTGTTTTTGACAATTTATTCCCTTTTTCATCAAATCTGAATGTCTGCAGCTAAAATAATAGTCATGTAAATGCTGGATAACAGGAATCTTTAACAATTTTGCAGCGACCCATACTGACAATGATAGCCCTTCGATATTATGACAATGAATAATATCAGGTTTTTCTTTTTTAAAAATCGAATAATATTTTATAAGATAAAAGGGATTAAATATATCAAAAATTCTAAAAAGAAACCGCTTTATTATGAATATCGATCTGTCATGTGCAAAAAAGTTGGAATTCAAATACTTTAATCTATAAATTTTTACATCATTCTCCGCAATTATATCGTTTTCAGAGTACAATGTTATCACAAATACATCATGCTGCAATCTGCTAAATTCGTTCGCAATCTGATATGCAACAAGTTCTGCACCCCCCATTATATTAGGCGGGTATAATTTCGAAATTATTCCTATTTTCATTTCTAATCTCGCTTTAAGAGTGTAACCTTGATGTAGAGCACATAATACTAATTTACAAGTTTAACAAAAAACGACTAATTTGTCGACGTTCATTTGTTTTGGGAAATTACTCCCATCATTTGGAAGATACTAAATTTCTATGGTACTATTAACATATATTACTTTTTCTTTTTGGCTATATTCTTATCTTTAGAACATTATTTGTAAGAACTTTCGAATTTTTAACGTATTTTATAAGTTTCTATATATTAGGGCTAATTTGCATACGTAATTGTCTTGATTGTTAAAATTGAAGGATTGAGATAATAAGATTTAAAACCATATAGAAAAATGAAAAGATCGTTTTCGCGTCCAGTAGGTATCAATTTGGAATTTTATCCAATTGTTATTATCCGGTAAAAAGTAGAAATAAACTTCTTATTAAGTGAAGTATATTGAATTAATGTTAAAAAAAAATATATTAATTGTTTTTATATTAACGCTGGTTTCAAAAGGCCTTGGCTTTTACAGGGATATTGCTTTAGTAAACCAAGTCGGAGCAGGTTCCCAAACAGACATTTTTTTTGCAGTTAGTGGAATCATTGAAACATTTATATGTCTATTTGGTATACAAGCCCTTTATGGCACAGCAAGTAAATTGTTTTCGGAAGTTCAGCATGATTTGAGTTTTCGTTCAAAATATTTTACTTTTTTTCATTTTATTCTTTTAATGATTACATCGTTACTGGCACTGGTGATTGCTCCTACATCCAGGTTCTGGATACAAACAATATACCCAGGATTTGATGAAGCGACCAGTGTTACTGCAAGTATTTTTTTGAGTTTTTTTATAATCAATCTACCAGTTTTATCCTTATTACGTTCTTTAAATTTTATAAGTACTTTACATCATAATTTTTATTTGCAAAATCTACTACCTGTTTTTTCAAATATTCTTTTCATTGTTGTCATTTTTGTTATTAACAAAAGTCAACTGTCCTTTGCTTTATTAGTTGCTATCTCGATTAACAATTTTTTATTCCTTATCATTCAATACGTTTTCCTGTTTAAAAAAGGATACAGAATTCGAAGTTTTACTGGTATTGATACACAAAATCAATTAAAAAAGATAGTGCATTTAGTTGGCCCTCTGGTATTTACCACGATGAGTAATTCATTATTCTTAATGTATACACAATATTTAGGTTCTTCCTGTGATCAAGGCACAATTACTCTTTTGTCAATTGGCTATAATCTTGTTTTTTTTAGTATTGGATTAATTTTTATGTCAGTTCTCAGTGTTGCCTTTCCCACAATGATAACACTTTACCATAAAAAAGACTTTAATGGCTTTTATACTATAGTAAGTAAAATAATCATTACAGCATTAATAATTTTTATACCTATAAGTCTGTTTTTCATTTTAAATTCTGAAATAATTGTAAAAGCAATTTACTATAGAAAAAACTTTTCAATTGAAAATGTTATCCTGCTTTCAAAATTTATTTTTGCTTTTAGTTTTGGAATCGTTCCCATGATTTTAAACCTCATACCTAATCATATTCTTCAATCATATGGTGCTAATAGAAAAGTTTTAATTAGTGCGCTAATTACTTTTCTTTTGAGTATGATTGTCACTTATTTTTTATTCAAATTAATTGGCGGGGTAGGAATTTCCTGGGGAATTACGGTTTACCATGTTCTATTTGCATTATCTTTATGGTTTTTCATAAGAAAGGAATTTTCTTATTTACCAATGAAATCAACATTTTTTCGAGCTTTTCAAATAATACTCACGTCCTTTGTAATACTAAAACTTTTCACATATATACCGTTTGAACAAATTATTGTATTGTTAAATAAACCATACCTGGATAATTATCATCATCTTATGGTTTTCTTATTTCGTAGTTCGAGCATTTTGCCTGTTTATGCAATACTATTTTTTTTAAATCGCTCAATCATTATTAGAAAAAATAACCTATAAACGAGTTTTCTGTTAATAGTAGTATACAGTTGAATGAATTATTGGGATTTTCAAAAAGATTGCTTGATTTACAAATACAGTTCTTTATAATTGTGTGTCAATTTTGAATGTGAATAATCCTGAGCACGTATTAAGCTGTTTTTGGAAATCTCTTTATACTTTTCAGGATTTTTAACTAATTTTAAAATAGCTTCAGAAGTCAGCAACGGATCTTTTGTAGGAACAAACAGATCGTAATTGTGTATTGAACCAAGAATCTCTTTATGCGGCGGAATATCCGTTGCAATAATCGGTATTCCTGTTGTTAACGCTTCTAATATCACCAGTGGTGCAGCTTCATACAATGAGGACGAAATAAATATATCTGATTTCCTATATTCATCGGCAATCTTTGTTGAATTTCCTTTAAAATAAACATTTTTTAAATCCAATTGTTGTACTTCAGACTCAAGCACTGATCGATACCCAAGATAATCACCTCCAAAAATATTCAGTTCAAATTTAATCGATGATTTTTCAAGCAATTTCATAGCTCGAATAAGATACAATTGACCCTTTTGAGTATGCAATCTTCCAACATTAATTATTTGGCAAATTGGTTTTCCTGGATCCCATTCTTTAATTTCAAACTGATTTTCAACAAAACCCGGAGCGTTATTGATAACTTTTGATTTTGATATCGGATAAGCACCAATTGAGCAATAGTGTTTCATTGCGCATTCAGCAACAAAAATTATTTGTGTTGCTAAAATGCTGGTAATCCTTCGGGTAATTTTAAAACCCAATGGCTCATCCTGTTCGATATTATGAACTGTGCAAATTCGCCTTTTTATTCCAGCAAAAAAAGCAGCAAGTAGGCCATATCTATCGGTATCCAATAATTGTGTATGGACAATGTCAGGTTTGAATTTTCTGATATATTGATATGTTAAATTAATCTTTCGAAAAATATTCGATAGTGTGGACACTTTTGGAATTTTTAGACAATCAACAGTAACACCGATTTTTTCATACTCTTTTTTAAGCGCATCACCATCAAAATATGTTAACACTCGAATTTCAAATTTAACCTCACTTGTCATTAATCCACGACAAATATTCAGTAACAAAACCTCTGCACCACCAATATCAACACTGGAAATTATATACAGTAGTCTTATTCTTTGTTGCATGTCTTTATTATCGCTATTCATGTTTACCTGCGATATAGTTTATGTAAGATTCATTGTTAATTTGCTTTGTGATTAAAACAATCACAACTATATAAAAAAGCCAAAGTGTACCAAATACTGGCTGGAACCAAAATGTTTCTTGACTTATGCCGCTAATAAGCAAAGAAATGTTCATATATATGCAGCATTTTGCAAGACTCAAAGTACGTTTACGAAGTAAAATTTTAAATTTAAAGTAAAAAATAAACGAAAAGATAAGCAAACCCAAAATTCCAGTTTCCACGAGAATATGAAGAGGATTCATATGTGCACCTGTAAAATATTTACTACCATCCCAAAGAATGAACTTCTGGTCCAGAAATCCGAATGTGCCAACACCAATACCCATTATCTTTGTTATTACATCAAAACTTAAAAAATTTTGAAAAGTATATTTCCAGATCAGTAATCGTGAAATAGTGCTTATATCAACGGAACCGGTTTCCTCATTGTTAAAAGTTTTATTTATTACATCCATTAATGGAGTAAATTTCAATGATATGAAAATTAAAATGCAGAAGATAACTAAAGTAGCAATTACAGCTTTGGCATTTTTACTGGTTAGTATTGAAAACACAAAAATCGCACCACACACAATCAGGCCCAATAAAGAACTTCTGCATCCAGATCCATAAATCATATACAATATTATCGTTGTTGATAACAAATAATAACCTATTAATAAAGAGGTCTTTTTTAATTTAATTGTAAGAAAGAGTTTGTAAACAGATAAGAAAAAAGGTATTAAAAGTAAAGTACCCAGATATCCGTGGTGATTTGAAAGTAAGCCAGTCATTTCAGCGCCATTTAAAAGTTGATAAAAACTAACTGGAAGCTGAAGTAATGAGCATAAAATGATAATATCGAATATCGCTTCAATTTGTTTATAATTAATCTGAAGTTTTGTTATGACATAAATAGTTAAAACTAATTGTATTATTCTGAGCAAATACCATATTGTCGATACTAACTGAGGAAGTTCATAGTTATGTAGATTTGTAAAAAATGTGATTAAGCAAGAAAAGAAAAAAACTAAATATAGTAGAAATATCGATCTATTATCATCATCACTTTTCGAATCACTTTTACAATTTTGTTTCATTAACGAAAATGAAAAAGCTATTAAAAATACCAAATACAAAACATCTATAGGGAAAATTGCAATTAAGCCTTTTTGATAAGAAATGTTTTGGATGAAAAAAGCGTTAATTAATACAAAAACCCTAAATGACCAAAATCGTAAGATTAATAAAAAAACTGGAAATAATATAACCGCTATTCCACCAATTAAAAACTCTTCATTTACTAAAAGGAATGTCCATAGTAAGGAAAGAATAATTATTAGAGCATAATGAAAATAGTTCCAATTAACTTTTGAGTAATTTAACAAATTCATTATAAAACTGCGTTTTCGTCCAGTAATTTCTGTATATGTACAAAATCGATAAAAGGAGTAATAACATTGAATAGTAGATGAAGATTATCCCAACCAGTAATACAACTCTTTTTGGTCTTTCTTTATACTGAGGTAGTAACGGTTTGTCAATCACTATCAAATTAGAAATAACTTTATTTTCTTTAATTTTTGCTTCTTCGTACTGTTGCGTCAAAAAGGCAACCAAGCGTGTTCGTGTTTCTATTTCTCTTAATAAATTTGTAAAAACCGGTAAAAGATCAGAGTATTTATCAAATCCAATAAGAACATCTGAAGCGTTACTATTCTCAATTCCCCTCATTTTATCGCGAAGTAAAGAATTTTGTTTTTGAAGAGCTGCGAGCTCGGGAGAATTTGAATACATATCATTTTGCAACGACTTTATTCTTAAATCATTTGCCAGAGATTGTGCTTTTAAATCCCCATATGTTTTTATAGTCAATCTTATCTGTTCAGGAATCTCATATGCTTTATTTTCCTTTTGAAAAATATTAAGTTTTAATTGTAAGCTGTCAAGAACGAGCTCTGCTGCAGTAAGTTGAGAATTAATAAACACTTTAGTTTCATTAGCTTTGGAAGAACTTATTTTTGACAAGATTGAATCAAGTTGACGAAAGGTAAACTGCGCAATCATGAAAGCGGTATCTGGTGAAGAATGAAAGCATTTTATCGTGAAGCTTTGTATCTCTGTTAGTCCCAAGCTTCCCTTTTCAGTGGTTTCCAGTACTATATCTTTGTCAATCATTTTTAACGCAAGCTTTAAAGGATTCGGGGACTTTTCAAGCTTAAATTTTCGATAATAATCAAATTTCTCAATAATTTGCCTTCTGAATGAAGTGCTTCCAAAAATTATTTTTATTTGATCCAATGATACATCTGAACCATTTTCAAGATCTGAAAGACCAAACTGAGCAAGACTGAGAGCACTTTTTGATGTATTTATTGGTAAAAATGTAACTGAAGACAAAAATTGTTTTTTTGCAATGTGAAACGAATATATGTATGCTAGTGTGACACACAACAAGACGTTAAACAGTAAAAATTTCCATTTTTTTATTAAAAAAACTAATATTCCAACAAATAACTGCATTCTCACCTCTAATCCTTATAGATTATCTTTAATTGCGAATATCGCAAGCAATGTCGTGGCAACAGTCCCAACTATAGTAACCCAATCTTTAAAGGCTGTTAATCCAGTATTGCGTTTTTCAGGAACCCAGATTACATCGCCGGATTCAAGTAATGTGTTAGTAACTCTATATTTTTGATCAGAACCGCTTTTTATTATCCTTATCGATGCAGACTTGCTATTTGGCAGAAAACCCCCGCATTGGCTGACATAGTATGAAACGTCTCTACCTTTTTCAAAAATTACAAGGCCAGGCCGAACGACACCACCCAAAACTTTAATGCTTGATACTTTTTCTTTTACTTCAATTGTATCACCATCTTCTAGAATAATAGCATCACCTTTACCATTCAATAAATCTTTCGAATCAAAATTTAGTGTTAATTCACCTTCTGTGAGCTTTGCTAAATAATAACTTTGCTCATTCGGATATTGCAGGTTTTGCGGAATTGATTTAAGCTTATCATATTCTCTTTCACCAGGAAAGGCATGTCTGTCTCTAACTATCTTTAATGTCTTTGCTTCAGCCGATTCTTTTAGTCCACCTGCTAGCTTAATGATCTCAGACAAGGTGGATCTATTTTTCCTTATTGGATAGTCGCCTGGACAGTTAACTTCTCCCCTAATAACGACAGATAGATTAATGCGATAGGAAGGCAATACGCCAACTACGATGCGATCGTCCGGTCTCAACGTAAATGAAACAAAATCCTCCAAATCAACGTTTATAGTTATCACAGAATCAACATTATTTCCATAACGATAAACAGATACTCTTGTCGAATCTGCACCCCTGGAAAAACCACCAGCGATATTAATTACATCCAACAGGCAGTCATTTTCAACATGATCATATATGCCGGGATAGTTAATACCCCCGCTTATTTGAATAATTTCCTTCTTTGGTGGAATGAATACTCTATCACCCTCAACAAGGTATGGATTGTACTTAAAATCTGAATTGTTTTCTAATATTGATAAGTCAACGAATTTTGATTGTTTTAAAAGTTGATTATCAATAGTTATCCCACGGTGTTTTCCTCTGTCTGTAATACCCCCAGCCGTTGTAACTAAGTCTGATACACGAGTGTTCCCATTGACAAAATAACTTCCCTTTTTACTAATCTCACCATGAATGTATGTTTTAAACTTTCTGATTTTAGATAATATTACCGTTACCTTTACATCTTTGTATACTTCATTTACTTTTTTGCCAATTATATCTTTAGCATCCGCTAAATTTTGTGTTTTTAAACTTACAACACCAATCATCGGTAAAAGTGCGGAACCTTCAGCACTGATGGTTACACTAAGTACCTTTTTTTCTGATCCCCAAATGTACACCAAAAAACTATCACCAGGACCAACCATATACTCTGCGGAATCAATATAATTATCCAAAATCAACTCATTGGAAATATTATCATTAAAGTTCTGAGTTGAAATGGTCGAATAGGATGGTACTTGAAGCTTTAAATCACTATTTGTTCTGCTAAGATTGGAACCATACCGGGATAAATCATTTTCATTGGATGATCTATTAATAACATCATTTATTGTAACATCTTGAGCTGTTACTTGCATAATAGTAAACAACAATGCTAAACATAAAAATTTTATCATACCATTTCACCACTATAGATTAAAACTCTTAAAATAATACAGTCTCTAAAGTTTATGCAAATGTTTGCATAAACTTTAGAGACTTAATATTGTTTAAAAACCGTTGTTAACAAATTTAAACTGGCTATACAATATCTCAACAGACTTAAGCCAATTGTATTTTTCACAAATTACTTTTTTATCCTGATTTGTGCAATCATTCTTATTCTCATACACCTTTTGCATTTTATCGGCAATGTCAAAAGGATCAAACGGGTCAACATAAACAGCTGTTTCGCGGGCAATTTCTTGCATCACTGTACCTTTAGATGTAATTACTGTTTTATTTAAATACAGAGACTCCAAAATAGGTAATCCGAATCCTTCGTATAATGAAGGAAAAATAACTGCCTTGGCCTTGCAGTACTGTTCAATTAGTTGGGATTCTTTCAAGTACCCAAGAATGGTAATCTGTTTATTGATTAGACTATTTGAAATCTTTTTAAAAAACGCTGAATTTTCCCAGCCAGATGGACCGACCAAATGAAGTGGTATTTCAATACCTTTATTATAGAGTATTTCTAAAGCTTCTGTTACTCTTAATAGATTTTTTCTTGGTTCCAGATTTCCCACAAATAAAAAATAGTTCTCTTGCGATAACCTATTCGTTTGCTCATCAACTACCCACTCAGGGCTACCACAAGGAATAATAACTATTTTCTCTTTAGCGATTTTATCTTTATAAGTTTCAAGTATGTCGTTTTTAATAAAACCTGAAGATACAATTATTGCATTGGCTCTTTTCATAGAAAGTGGTATCAACGATTGTGAAATAATCCTGACTGAATACTTCATCGTTTCTGGATAGTGTTTATAGACTAAATCATAGACAGATAAAATTATCTTACACTTTAGTTTCGTAACTGGACAGATTTGGCAAGCAGCCCAAAACAAGTCAATCTTAAGTTTTTTTATTTGAAAAGGCAAAAATAACTGAATCCACATTGTTCCTGGAATAAACGAGTAGTTTGAGATAAGTTTCCACTTTGAATTGAAAATCTTGTATGTGATCTTTCGATTAGAAAGTAAATAATACTCGTTTTCCTGATCAATCAGTTGAAGTTTATCTAAAAACGTTTTCAGATGCCTGGTAACACCACTATTATCTTTAAGAGCCCTGACATCAACAGCAATTCTCATTAATTCCCCATATAAACTAAATTATTTCAATATTCGCATGTTCTAACTCTAAACGAATGTACTTTCTTTTTTTAAAAGTTACATTGTACATACTTATGCCTTACATTGTGTTGAAACATATTATACCTTAAGATAAATAAATTAGTTAGTACTATGGGGTAAAAGTTTAGTATTTTGCTAATAAGGGAGTACGACCTGAAATACTTAATATTTGCAAATTAAAAATGTACTTTTTGAAAGTCCGGATACTGTGAAAATTAAATACTATCTAATCAGGCTATACGTCAGATTTATGTTGTACATTGGAACCATTTTAAGCAGATTCGTTAGATGTAAACCACCCTGTCAAATCAATAGTATTTTAATTAACAGAACAGACCGGTTGGGAGATGCATTTATAAGTCTGCCGATTATTTTTGAGCTTAAAAAAAAATATAACGTTACTGTAATCTGTTCCAAATACAATGAATTTGTTTTTTTAAAAGCTAACATAGATACGATCACATTTGACCAGGAACTCATCGATCAAAACCATGAATCGTATATACATAAAATCCGACGTTATTTAAAGCCGTCAGTACTTCGTGTGGTTTATGATTCTTTCGACATTTATCTTAATTTCAGTGGCGCAAATAATGTAAAGCTACTTTCAACAAATAAAAAAATTTACAAAATCGGTTATAAATTTGGCTTTTCACCTTTAACAAATAGTTACTCTGTTGATACTTTTCATACACAAAATCATGTTCAGAGTTTAATCGACATGATACAATGGTTTGATAAAGATTTCTTTTATGTACCTCATTTTGCAGATTTCACATTGTTAAAAGATGAAACAAATGATCTGTTTGTACCGAAAGAAGACTTCATTGTTTTTCATATAGGTGCAAAATTCCCACGACTTATTGAGCAACAGAAACTTATTAATTTATTAAATAATTTACCACTTAAAACTTTGATTGTTGACAGTCCAGATCAAGATGCAATAAAAAACATCAATACTTATATTACTAATACTAACGTTATTTTTGTCAAACGTAAATTAACATTATTTGAATTGTTTAACATAACCAGCAATGAAAAATGTAAATTGTTTATCGGATTTGATTCCGGGAGCTCCCATCTTCTTCACTACAATACGAACTGTATAATTTTGTATACTGCTTGTAATCATAATGGATGGCGACCTTTTACAAATAAAGAATGGCTTATTTTGGAAGATCATCCAGATTGTGTTATTGAATCAAGTACGATTGATAATTTTAAGAAATACATCGCATATGTTCCGCTGAAATGCCGAACCTGTTATGATATTATGTGTGATAATCCTGTTTGTAAAAATCTTGATGTAAATCCCATTATTAGACTTATTATGACGTTAATTAACTCATCTCAACAAAAAAGCTGATCTTTTTAAAAAATAAGCTAATATTATTGGGACAAGTAAGAAAAAATACTATTTTATTGCCACAAAGGCAAACATCAATAA